>NZ_JBEPMX010000003.1:0-218308 GCF_040545925.1 Alkalibacillus flavidus | reverse complement strand
GGCTTGGAGCATCTCATAAGCTACAGCTAATCTTAGATAACAAGCTAACGTTTCTACTAGACTAGGGTCATTTACACAAAATTATTGACACTCCCTAACGAATAGTAGGTGAACAAAATTTTATTGAGCAAATGAGTAATTTGATTCAAGGATTTATAGCGTTTATAAATAACTATAAAAAAAGGTGGGATTTTGAAATGAAATGGGAGAGTAAAGATTCAAACGACAAGTGGTTGTTTTAGGTATGTTCTCAGATCGTCTTCACATTAATCAATTAGGTAAAGATTTGGCCATTTATTCGATTGAATTATTAATTAAATTTTGCAACTCCAATTCACATCAACTGCATTACTGGAGGGTCGTTGGCGCTGAAAATGAAGAGTGGGAGGATTTTCTTGAACTTTTTGAGCAGGAAGACCCTTATCCCTTTGAATATGAATTAACGGAAGAACCTAACGGAGGTCAAGACCATATTATAGCGTGCTCTAGCTTTACAACTGAACATGATTTAATCACAAGTGTTCAAGGATATGGATTTGATAAAGAAAGTAAGAAGGTTTTATCTACGAATCTATTTAATATTATTAGATAGATTTTTAGAAATTTCAGATTCCAGCATTGCAATGACGAGCAAGCTGAGTGTAATATAGAAAATATTTCTCTTACAAAAGATGCATAACTTTCTGAACTTTGTTACACTATTATTATCCAAGTGAATAATGAAGTTCAACTACTAGGGGTGCCTGTTAAACGGGCTGAGAGGAAAGCTTTACTTTCCGACTCTTGGGACCTGATCTGGGTGATGCCAGCGTGGGGAAGTAGTCAACATAAAATTGACAAACCGGGTCCCATTTATTAAGGGATCCGGTTTTTTGTTTTCATTTTCCCATTATTCATGAGAAGAGGAGGGGGAATAGATGATGACCATGGTTGATTTGTTAGCTTTGAGAAGACTTAGAATATAGTTGCTTGTTTGGTAAGGGTGAATCTTACTTTTTTAAAGCATGCTATAAACTGAATTATTACCATTTCACTTGGATGTTAAAGATAATGGTAATTGAAGTGACCAACCGTTGTCATAAATGTATAAAACGTTGCTAGGGGCGCGAATATCATCGCTGAGATAAGGCAAAGCCTTAGTCCCTTTGAACCTGATTCGGGTCATACCGACGAAGGGAAGCACTCAAAATTTCGAGTGGTTTCCTGTATACAAAACAAGGAGGCTATTTTTTATGACTTTTACAGAAGAATTGAGAAGAGAAAACGATGATATATTTCAGGCGATTTTTGATCATCCGTTTGTTCGTGGACTTGGAGAAGGCGAGTTACCAGACGAAGCAGTTGCTCATTATGTGAAGGCGGACTATGAATATTTGAATACGTTCATGCAGCTATATGGAACGGCGGTATCTCAATCGAAAAAACGCGAGGATATTGCTTTTTTCCAGGCACAAATCGCTTTTGTACTTGGAGATGAGATCCATCCACACCATAACTTGTGTAACTATATTGGTGTGCCATACGAAGAACTTCAAGGCTTCCCGCTACCGCCTACGGCTGACCATTACCGTACACATATGAAAAGTGTCGCGACGGAAGGGCTTCTCGGTAAAACAATCGCAGCCATGCTACCATGTCCGTGGACGTATCAGGAAATCGGCCAGGAACTGAAGAAAGAATTCTCTCCGGAGCCTGATCATCCTTTTTATGAATGGATTGAATTTTATGCTGATGATTCGATTACTTACACGACTGACTACTTGTTGAAGCGTCTAAATGAAGAAGCTGAAGCAGCCTCTTCTGAGGATCGCAAGCTTATGAAAGATGCTTTTAGAAAGAGTTGTCAGCTGGAATATGCTTTCTGGGAGATGTCTTATACGATCGAAGGTTGGCCGGTTGGAGAGGGGGTGCTGAAATGAAGCCTTTTACAGCCCTTACGATTGCTGGTTCTGATTCTGGAGGAGGAGCTGGTATACAGGCAGATCTCAAAACATTTGAAGAATGGGAAGTGTATGGCATGTCTGTGCTCACCTCGCTAACAGCCCAGAATACGACAGGCGTTCAAGGTGTTCATCATGTTCCAGCGTTCTTTATTGAAACACAACTTACGGCCATTGAAGAAGATTTGCCTGTCGATGTCATCAAAACTGGAATGATAGCGACGTTAGAGACGGCAAAAATGATAGGGACATGGATCGCACGTCAGAATATTCCTTATGTCTGTGATCCAGTTATGGTGTCTGCCAGTGGTTACCCGCTCATGGAAGAAGAGACACGGGCTGCTTTATCTGAGTACCTGTTTCCTTATGCAACGGTCATCACACCGAATATACCTGAAGCGGAAACATTACTAGAGATGGAAATAAGCACAGAACGTGACATGGAAGAAGCAGCCCAGCGTTTGGTAAAAGAATTTGGAGCAGGTGGAGCACTTGTTAAAGGAGGTCATCTAGATGGAGAAGCGGTGGACGTATTATATGACGGAGAAGAAGTTAGAATGTATCGAGAGGATAAGATTCTGACAGAGAATACGCATGGTACTGGTTGCACGTATGCTTCGGCGATTGCGGCCAATCTGGCGATGAAACGAACACTTTCGGGTGCTGTCGAACAGGCAAAGCCCTTCATCACTGAAGCCATCCGTTATTCTTTTGATATTGGATCTGGGAAAGGTCCTACCAATCATTGGGCTTACAGAAAGGAGAGAGAACAATGAATCTTGAACAATTGAGGGAAGAACGCCCACTCGTTCATCACATCACGAATGAGGTAGTCATGAACTTTACTGCGAATGGTCTGCTCGCATTCGGTGGCAGTCCTGTTATGTCTAAGGAAAAAGAAGAGATTGAAGAAATGGCCGGTATCGCGAATGCCATCGTATTGAATATTGGTACCGTCAGGAAAGAGGATTTAGAAACTATGATTAAAGCAGGAAGAACTGCAAATAAAGCAGGGGTTCCTGTGCTTCTAGATCCTGTTGGTGCGGGTGCAACGACTTTCAGGAAACAGGCGGTTCAAAGGATTGTGAATGAAGTCGATATCTCTGTCGTGAAGGGGAATGCTGGAGAGATAGGTGCGCTTGCCGATATTCCTTTGAAGGTAAAAGGCGTGGATTCCGAAGAAGGTGGGGATGCAGAAGTCATTGCTTTAGAAGCGGCGAAGACTTTACAGACGAGGGTTGTAGTGACTGGAGAGACAGATGTCATTAGTGATGGAAAAGACTTCTTCACGTCTTCGCACGGAACACCACTCCTCGGTTACATTACAGGTGCAGGGTGTCTGCTCGGATCTCTGATAGCCGCCTGCATTTCTATTGAGGAAGAGAAAATAGAAGCAGTACAGTTCGCTATTAATTTCTACAATAAAGCTGCCGAACGTGCTGAGAAGAAAGCGGGAGGCCCTGGGACATTTATTCCTCACCTGCTAGATGAATTGGGGGAGACCGATGACTGACTTTCTGCACACGTATTTCATCATGGGCAGTCAGGATTGCAGGGAGGATCCGGAAATGGTGTTACAACAGGCGATTAATGGTGGCATTACAACCTTTCAATTCCGAGAAAAGGGTAAAAATGCGCTGAGTGGGCAGGCAAAGATAGAGCTTGGTCACCGTTTGCGAAGGATTTGTAAAGACTACGGCATCCCTTTCTTTGTAAATGATGATATTGAAATTGTTCGTGAATTGGAAGCAGACGGCGTTCATATTGGTCAGGACGACAGTGATATTAGGGAAATTCGGGAAATGTTTCCTGAGCTCCTAATAGGGCTATCCATTTCTACAACTGAAGAGCTTCATGTCAGTCGTTGGGATTTGGCTGACTACCTTGGTGTCGGTCCTGTGTTCAAAACTTCTTCAAAGGATGATGCGAAAGAAGTAATTGGCATCGAAGGTCTTCGTTTTATCCAAGAACAGGTGCCATTGCCTGTCGTCGCAATAGGGGGTATTGATGAATCGAATGCTCAGCAGGTGAGACAGACAGGTGCAGGGGTAAGTGTGATTTCAGCTATTTCAAGGAGTGAACAGCCGAATGAAACCGTTAAACGTTTGAAGAAATAGAGATGATATAGAGAATGTTCGTTGGTGAAATTTTAACATGGCATTCAATTTGATTTTGATGCGGTTGATTAACTGAACTCATCCAAAATCAACGATATTGATATTAATAGAGAAAATTTCTTAGACTCAATGTTATTTGCCCCTATTTGTAATATCGAAAGAGGAGACGAAATGGTACTTGTAGAAGAGGAAAGCAGTACGTCTACGAAATGATTGACCGTGAAGTTGTTAAGCCTAACGTATGTGAAAACGTTGAAGGGAAATAATACTAATCCTTGTCAGTTAAAATAGACTGGTGCAAGCTCGAGTTAATATCGGCTTCCCACCAGTCTATTTACTGTAATAATACTGGGTTAATTTTTGGAGTTTAGTGCAGTAAACATATGCTTCATCTTCATTACATTTTCAAAATTGGTTTAATGGTGCTTCTATTTGAGGAATCGGCAAATGCCTGGTTAATCTCCTCAGCAACCAAGTTCCCTTATGACAATGCCGTTGCTGAAACAACCTTCAAGGTAATCAAAATAGAGTTTGTATAAGGTACCGATTTTATTGAACGATAAGACAGTTGACCTTGAATTTTTTGATTTTGTGCACCGGTTCAATTATATCCTATCCATCAATCACTTAATTACTTATCACCTGTCACGTTCAAGTTGAAAGACCTTAACGTTTTTGTCTAGTTTAGTGTTAGCACACTAAACTATGTTAATGTATGAGAAAAGTTATTCAATCTACTTTCTGCTTGGTTAGTTTTTCTCTAAAAGTAGGTGCTCAACTTATAATGGACTTTTAGGAGAAATAGATAATTTATTGAGGGAGGAGAAATGGATATGAATACCAAAATTTATATATTTTTATTAGTTATTCTTGGAGTGAATATTTTGAGATATGGCACTTACATATTAGAAGGGGGTATCAGGATTTATGATACTTTTTTATTTTTAGTTAATCTTATAGCATTTATAACTGTTATTGTTTATACAACCCGGATTGTAAAATTAAGCGAGACACTATAAAAGGACATGTCATGATATACTCAACCCATAACCTACCAAAGTTAAGGAGAGTGTATCTGACATGTCCTACACCCATCTTACCAAAACCGAATTGGTATTCATAGAAGAATATCATGCATTTGGTCTATCAGGACGTAAAATTGCTAAGAAGTTAAAACGTGGTCATGAGAGCGTTTATCGCATCATCAGGAAACTGGCTGAAGGAATGACCGCAAAAGAGATTCATCTTCAATATCAAACGAACAAAGCCAACTGGGGTCGTCCCAAGATTGAACTACCTGATTCTGAAACAGATTACATCCAAGAAAAGGTTCGTTCTGGCTGGACGCCAGATGTCATTAAAGGCCGAAATGAAAAGCCTATTTCCTGCCGTATGCGTACCTTATATCGTCTGTTTCAATCAGGTGTATTTAACCAAGAAGACCTCCCTATGCAAGGCAAACGAAAACCCAACGGTCACCAAGAAAAGCGAGGGAAACAAAGCTTTAGACGCCGTATTGAAGATCGAGACCATGACTACCCCAACTACCATCAAGAATTCGGCCAATTAGAAGGTGACACCATCGTTGGCTACCAACACAAGAGTGCTGTTTTGACCTTGGTTGAGCGTTTAACCAAATGCATGATTGCGATTAAACCAGCAGGAAGAAAAGCATCCGACATTGAAACAAGCTTGAACCATTGGCTTAATCCGTTACCCAAACACTTATTCAAATCCATCATCTTTGACTATGGTAAGGAATTCTCTAATTGGAAGGCCATTAGTAACCAACATGACATTGATATTTATTTCGCGGACCCTGGAACACCGTCTCAAAGAGGGCTAAATGAGCATTCCAATGGCTTACTACGAAAGAATGGGTTGCCTAAAGAAACCGATTTTAACACCGTATCGCAACATCAAATAGCTGATTTTGTTCAAAGAAGAAACAACATACCAAGGAAATCCTTGAATTATCGAACGCCCATTGAGTGTTTCATGGCTCACGTCGATGACAGTATGTTGTCTCGCTTAATTTGACAAATGAATTTATATAATTTTAGTAGTTCTCTTGCTTATTTTGACGTAATTTACAATCTCGGAATAATTGTGGCTATTATCTATTTGTTAGGTTATAAGGGTCGAGTGGTATCTATAATAAATTATGTGTTTTATTTATCCTTATATAATAGAACAGTACACATAAGCGATGGTGGCGATAACTTACTGATCATTTGTATGTTTTTCCTATTGTTTGCTAATACTACTGCATACTTTTCTTTAGACTCAACCAAATACCATAAGAGCCTTGAAAAAAACAAGAGTAGTATTTTCAAAGATATATCTACGGTATTTCATAACTTCGCTATATTAGCATGTATCATCCAACTTTGTATTGTATATTTTTTCTCAGCTATATTTCAATTGATGGGTGAAGTGTGGCAAAATGGTACGGCAATTTACTACATTTCTCAAGTAAGTGAATTCAGTAGACCAGTCTTGCAAAACCTAACAGAGAATTATTTGTGGTTAACAATAATTGTAGGTTATTTAAGTATCCTGATAAAACTTGCTTTTCCCTTCTGTTTATTAAATAAAACTATCAAACCGTATATTGTTGTATCAATGGTTTTATTCCACGCTGGGATTGGAATCGGTATGGGACTCTTATCATTTTCTCTTGTAATGATTATGTTTGAATTATTGGTCTTTACAGATGCAGAGTATCTAGGTTTCAAATATAAACTAGAATACCGATATAGAAAAATTGCATTGTACACAAGAAGGAAAACAAGGCTGTTCGGAGCAAAGTATATGACCAAATTTCAAATCATCGTATTTTTCGATGGGTGGTGTCCAATGTGCCAACAAGTAATGAAGACAATAAATAAAATGGACCTATTTAACCTAGTGAAGTCAGCTAGCATCAGAAACCCACAAGTTCTAAAGGAATATCAATTAGTAAAAGAAGAAGTTGAAAGCAAAATGCACAGCAAATCTTTAAATGCGGGAGAAATGAAACGTGGCTTTGAATCAATACTACAGATTTCCACAAGATTAGCCCCCTTGTACGTATTCATTCCATTTCTAGTAATAGGCAAATATCTTGGATTGGGTGAACTAATATACGATTACATTGCAAAAAGAAGAATGATCGTACCAGTAAACCATTGTGATGAATCAGGGTGTGAAATCAACATTCAAAGAAAATATTAACAAGAGAGGATAGCAACGATGAACTTCTGGTTAATAGTGATTATAATTCTTATTCCAACAATATTCGCTGTTTTAGCAAAGACAATAAAATCATTCGATAACAAAAAAACTGAACACGATGTCTTGAAATTTATCAAAAACAATCCAGACAAAGCTTCCTTATTTGCTATCCAGAATAATAATGTCATTTTGGAATATCAAGCAGGTAAAAAAATGCCTTTAGCTAGTACCTTGAAAGTTATTATAGCTATCGAGTTTGCTAGACAAACAGATGCAAAAGAAATTGATCCTCAACATTTAGTACCTCTGAAAGACTTGGATAAATATTTTATCCCATACTCTGATGGAGGGGCACATAAGGATTGGATTAACTCGTTAGGAGAAGACAATCATAATAGTAAAGATAGAGTCACACTTCTACAAATAGCTAAAGGTATGATGCAATTTAGTTCAAATGCTAATACTGAGTTTCTTATTGGTGAGTTAGGTTTAAACAGAATAAACCATACTATTAAATCGCTATCCTTACACGAACATGATTCATTATTTCCGATTTCATCAGCTAACTTAATTTGTACGTATCTCCAATTGGAAAATGGTAATACATTTAATCAAGCATTAAAAAGAATTAAAGAAATGACTTGCGAAGAATATATTGAAAAAGCTACTAAAATCAATGAATTATTAGGATCAGATAAAGATAAAAGCTTAATTACAAAATTAAGTAGCAAAGATATCTTTAACACACAACTTCAAGTAGTTTTGTCTCAAAAACAGCCAAAATCTACAACACAGGAATATGCAACCCTAATGAATGCAATCAGAAAAAAAGAGATTTTGACAAGCAACGCACACGATACCTTATATGAAATCATGAATGTTGTTCCTAACAGCAATTCACCACTTGTCGATTTAGGTTTAAAAGGTGGCTCTTCAATATCAATTTTAACAACAGCTTTTTACTCAAAAGATAAATATGGAAACACAATTGATATGGCTATTTTCATTCATGACCCCTCTCGCTTAGAAATTCTATGGCTTAAGAATAAGTTTGATTTGTTTATAGGAAAGTTTACAACCAATAAGGATTTTCGGAGCGAAGTAATTAAAGCATTGATGGTTAAGTGAATGACATTCTTCGGTTCAATTTGTTCTGACATACATTTGTTTACATAGGGAGAGAGTTTATTGACATTATTTTTCCTTTTAAGCATCCTTATTATAGTGGCTACTCTATGTATAATACTCTTGCTGTATCCTTTTAACAGCAAGATAACTTGGATGGTTTACTGTTTATTTATTTTCTCTACAATAACATTTTTTTACTTGGTGCACGATTGGAGCAGTAGCAACTATACACTTAGAATAATAGCGATACTCCTCCCCACAATGTGCGTCATCGTATCATATCTTAAAAGAATTAAAAGGAAACCTTTTTTTTCACCTAATCCAAAAAAACTGGAAAAATTAGGGTTTGTAGCGCTTTGCACCCTAACTCTACTTCAGGTTATCAATAGTAGTTATTTGGTCAAACAGTCACTAACACCGACTTACCTTCATGAAGGAGTTGAAATCAGTTTCCCTTTGAAGGATGGGCTGTTTGTTGTGGCGCAAGGAGGAAATCACCCATTAATAAACCGACACTTTTCAGACTCATACCAGAAACATGCTCTAGATTTAGTTAAAATAAACAAATTAGGTTTTCGCAAGAATGCTTTGAAAAATCTCAGTGATCCTAGTGATTATGAAATATTTGATGAAACTCTCTATAGCTTCTTCTTTTGTAATATGGGGCTTATGTATTTCCAAAAAGGTGTCTTGATCATTTATTTCATCATCAGCATTACAGCCTTCGATTTTATTTAACTCTTAGGGATCCCAATCCCTTTCAAAATTTTTATAGTCCCTTATGACCTTACCTGTTAATTTTGTTAACTCCAATAAATATTCATAGAACCTTTTACCTTTTGTTGTACTAGTATCAGTCATAAAACCACCCCTTTAATTCAATTTCTTACAACCATTTTATAGCAATTTAATCAAAATTTAAAACCCTTCCCTTTTTTGATAAAGTTTACTTAAAACCTCTATTTAGTAATTTTAACTTGTTGATTATAATTTGGTTAAAGTCATTCTTAATAGTAATTTCTTTTGGACTCGCATTGCCTTTGCCAGTTCTATCAGTGCTTAATGTTTAAGTTAATCTGTTATTTTTATACTTTACATTCGGGTCATTGCAAACCTATACTTGGATCAGATTTTTGGTTGGTTTTTTCCACCGTATAGATTCCTCCCCCCTTATCAAAACCTATACACAACTCACCAAATGAGGAAGTCTAAAAAGGGCGGAAAGCCTAAAGTACCATAGCAACAAACAAAACCAAATTTGCCGAAGAGTCTGAAACATCCGTATGGTTAACTGATACAAGGATCGCACAAAGTCAAACAGCGGAATCCTTTAGGGCAAAAACAAAAATCAGATCATGATATGTAACACCTTGAAGATTATTCATAACACAAACAAATCCCGTACAACCATTTACGTCGTACGGGATTTGTTTCGCAGGGTTCGATTGTATCAGTGACCAATTTTACGCGAATCAGAAATTATTTATTCAACCTTCTTTTTTGTCTTTACTGTATTCAGATAATAAAAAAAGCGAACACCTTAGAATGTTTCTAAAATCTTTTCAATAGTAACTTGATGTCACTTTATTTTGTTAACCTTTACTTGGTTATCATTGATTCTGAAAATAAATTTATCTTCAGAATTATTGATTAATTCAACATTTCCATAGTGGAGTTGCCTGTGATGATTTGCGCAAAGAGTGAGCAAGTTATGAGTTGCTAATGAACCGACATGTAATTCTGATACTGGTATGACATGATGAGTTTCAATGTAGTATTCACCATTAGGTTTCTTAAATGAGTAAGGTTCAAACTCTAAAGCTTCACATATTTGACATTTAAAATTTGTTTTTCTTTTATATTGCTGTGCAATAATACCCCGTTCAATGTACTTACTAACCCATTCTTTAACTTCAGGGACAGCATTAATATATCTTTTTTCCAATTTAGAAATAGTATCTTCTAAGTCGATATTCGCATTATTATAATCGAAATTTCCATAATTTACCTCGCCCATTTCATCAAAAATAATATTAAAAGTGTCACCATTTAATGGAATGGAAGATGCTTGGAAGCCTTCTATCAGGTGCTTATCAGCTATATCTGATGATAAATTTAAATCTTCAAATAAAATAGGGTTATCTATTAGATTTTTAATATACTTAATTGGTACTCTGTATCTAGCTTTCTTTCCTTCGTTTTCATCAGACCAATAGGCCTCTTTTGTAGTAGTTTGCACGGAAGGTTGATCTAAAATTTCAACTAAAGCATAAATCCCTGGTTTTAGGCGCGCTCTGCCATCTAATTCTTTAATGGTTCTATTATCACGCCCGACCCTTATAACCCCTAATTGTCCCTTATTGAACCAATTTTTTTGCCAATCAGTGATAGAAAAAGTATCAAAAACTTCACCAGATTTTAGAAAATCATCTATTTTCCACCTTTTGGGATTACAAAAAAAGGTCCAATATCCTGTAGGTTCAGTTTTTTTTGACTTTTTATTTAATTCTTCTAACTTAGCCAATCGCACATTTTCATCAGTGGTAAAAGCATATGTGTCACCATTAACATTCCAAACTTTATCATGAAAGATACCGTTTATAACAGTTGCATATGGTACATATTTATAATTAAGATATCTCTTAAACCACTTTGCTGCAGATGGAATTGATGGAAACTCCTCTAATTCAGCTCCGTTTTTAAAAATAATCACTGGTTTATCAACTTTATTTGTTGCTATAGGTTTTCTTAAATTCATAAAAATCCTTTCCCTTATTAGTCTGACATGTATGTTTAACTTTTTTAATTAAACTATATCAAAATAATTGGAGCTGAAGTTATAAGTACTGGTGTGTAATGCAACACAAAAGTACAGAAGTTTACAACTAAAAAGTACGAAGATGAAGATTGAATACCTAAAAAACTGTGCAACCAAAACAAGTGTGTTTTTAGATGACTTGTTTAATTCTACTTGACGATTTCAACCACACTTCATCCATACAACAAAATCCTTAATTGTAAAATTAAGCGAGACACTATAAAAGGATATGTCATGATATACTCAACTGATAACCTACCAAAGTTAAAGAGATTGTATCTGACATGTCCTTCACCCATCTTACCAAAACCGAATTGGTATTCATAAATGTATATTTGATTTCAATAATTATTCAAGCCATACTTTGTTAATATTGATTTGTAAAACACACACTTACCAATCGTAATTATCAAAGAAACTAGATATGCTAAATACGATTTTGCCTATCCTTTTTGTGTTATATCCCATCCAGTAACTTAAAAAAATCGATGGCTAGGGCTTTGTAAACAGAAAAAAAAAGGCTTTTAAACTATTCCAAAAAATGATTCGCATATTCTAATAAGTTTTTCTTAATATCACTAAAATCCTGTTGTAAATCAAGAGAGACAACAAAAATTTGATTACCTTTAATGCTATAATTATGATTAGGTTGATCGACAGCAGTTGTTTTTGCATAAAGTAACATACCTGCAAGCGTTTCATCTGGTCCCTTTTTCCAATTATTTATATAAGTGAATATTTGATAAAGGTTACTAGACTTTTGTTTTGCAGTACCACCATCAAACCTTGCTACCATATTTTTAGTATAAAACTTCGCATCGACAATTAATGTTTTATTATCTTTTTGAAGCACAAGGTCTGTTTGCATGATTGGTAATGCTTCTGTAAATTCATCATCAACGTTCCACTGAATTTGAGGGCGTGACACCTTATATTCCGTTTCACGTTTAAAAAATGCATAAATAAACTTTTCATATAGTGATGATAGGCTTTGTTCATCCTGAATTTCCTTCATCTTTTGAGAATCAGTGCTTTCATCAAATATCAACTGTTCGTAAAGGAATCTGCATACGTCCACAATAAATTGATATCGAATATTTTGGCGATTATATCTAACATTTTTCCATAGATTCAGATCTAACTCTATTTCTGACACCTCTGAAAAATAGGGGAGAAAACCATAAAACAATCTACGTTTTTCTTGACTTAATTTTTTTGAACGCGATAGATAAATAAGTGTCGCTTTAATGATTTGATTCAACAATATATCTTCAGATAACTCATCATAAGCAATTGCGACTTTCTTATTTACCACTGCATTTTTCTTTATTGTAGAAGTGATATCAATTTTTCCTTTAATAACATTTGAAGTCTCTTCAACAGTCTTATACTCTTTGCTTAATCCTCCCTTAATTATTGCTGGTATCCCTATCGATAATATTTCTGCGTATAGATCTTTAACGTTCTCAAAATTTTCTACTCCCATTTGCTTATACTCAGAAAGATTTAAAGTTTGATAAGCATAGGAAAGCATATAATATATATTACGAATTGGAATATCATTATTTTGTTTCATCGTAACAACCTTTTAGTCGTTCAGCCCAAGCACTTGCCTTCTCTTCATCATCAAACCAATACTCAAATAACTGTGGAATAATTTCATATTCGATTACTTCCGCTAAATGTTTTACAGTATCTGTTTTATAAGCGTCACTCACAAAGTAGCTGTGTCCAATTTGGAAGCCCGTTCCTAGATCTTTAACAATTTCGTGATTTAGGTGCTTAATTTCATCAATTGTACGATTTAATGCTTCAGGATTTTCTGATTCTTTTACATAAGACTTAAATGTCTCATTTTCGAACGCTGGTTGAATTTCAAAAAAGGAAAATCTCCTTCTAAGTGCGTAGTCTAATAAAGCCAAGCTTCTATCTGCTGTGTTCATCATTCCAATGATATATAGGTTTGGTGGCACAAAAAAATATTCATTAGAATAAAGCAGGTTGATTTTTTCGCCTCGTTTATCAGATTCTATAAGCAACATTAATTCTCCAAATATTTTACTCATATTACCTCGATTAATTTCATCAATAATAAAGAAGTAGTTTCGATTTGGATCTCGTTCTGCTTTTCTAGCAAACTTTACAAACGGACCTTGTCTTAGCTCAAAACCATCTCCTTTATCCTTTGGACGAAAACCTTCAATAAAATCTTCATAGCTATAATTTTGATGGAATTGAAGCATATGAATACGCGTTTCGTCTCTTTCTTTCATCATTACATATGCTAAACGTTTTGCAATAAATGATTTCCCTACTCCAGGTGCACCTTTCAAAATAAGATTTTTCTTATTATTAAGTAAAGAATTTAAACGATCAAGCTCTTTCTCCTCAATAAAAACATTCGAAAGAAAATCACTCTTTGTAAAAGGTTCATTTATTTGTACGATAGGTTTAGATTCAATATAACGGATATAGTAATCAATTGAACTCCCTGATACACCTTTATATTTTTTATACGATTCATCTGATAATACGGTATCTTTCAGAAGTTTTAGCTGCTCAATATCTGTTTCACCGAATATTAGGGTGTCAAAATGGTTTTCAATATCTTTTAATGCACTTACTTTTTGCTTAACTGTTCGATCATTCAAGCTATCTCCTGTAAGAGTAGCTTGATTAGATAACCAATCTCGAAACTCATTTACTTCAGATTTTTTGGGGTCAATATAATCTTCGTTCATTGTTTGATCAATTTCTTTAATAAAATTTGGGTAAGGGTTTAGACATGTTAACGTTTTTTGAGGGAAAACTTGACTAACGTTCCACCCTCCAACTTGAAGCCAATCTACTTTTCTTCTATGTATATACTCTTTTCCTTTAACTTCAAAATAGTAATCCCCTGTAACAACTCCACGTGCTAAGATTTTTTGCATTCCTTCTTTAACATAAATAACATCGCCTACTTGAATTTCACGATAGAAGTCCCATACAGCCTTTGTATCATTGACAGGGCGAATTTCATCAGCTCTTTGCTCAGTAATTCTTTGTTCAATAGATTCCTTAGTATCGTAGTTCCCCAAATCCCCTAGATAATCCCAACCGATTGCAATCATATTTTCTTTATGGAACAAACTCCATAATCTAGAATTTTCACCAGGTGATATCACCCAATAATTAATGCTGGTATCAACTTGACCTTCTTGATTCACAATTTTCTTTTCTTTTTTAGGGTAAGTTAAATTAGGATTCTCATCATAATATAAGAAAATTAAATATGATCGCAAAAGAACGCCCCAGTCAGGTATACCTCCTATATTATCGGGTTTACTTCTTATACCTTGTTCATATTCATCCTTTGCATATCTCTTTCTAAACTGATTTCTAGTCGCACCAAACCTTTCTGGATATCGAGGTGTACTGCCAGCTATTAGCTTCTCAATATCTTGGTCCCTTTGTTCTGTCATTTGTTGATAGATATATTTAAATTCAGAAAATGATTGATAATTAAAGAAATTTTCTTTATAGCCACTAGCTAGTCCAAACTTTTCTAATAAGTGCCCAAGTCTTTCAAGGTATGGCGTGTACCAAAGTCCTGTTTTCTCACCTAAATTTTCAGTAACCCATGCTTTGTATTTTTCTCTTTGAGTATGCACAATATCACTCATGAAATCCCCCCAAAAATGTTTATATTTCCTTAAATTATAACACTGTACTAATTTAAAAATCCATTTAATTCCTTTTAATTTTGTATATCATTTATGATAGTGATGACAGAAATGATCACTATCACCAAAATAAATACACAGACACTAAGGAAGTCAATAACAGTAAGGGTTCACCTTTCAAACGTATAGATTCCATCCCCTTATCAAAACCTATACACAAATCACCAAAGGAGGCGATCATCAATGAGTGGAAAACCTAAAGGACCGAAACAACAGACAAAACCAAATTTACCCAAAAGCCCGAAACAGCCGTATGGTGAACCGATGCAAGGCTCACACAAAGTCAAACAACGGAATCATTCAGGGCAAAAACAAAAATCAGATCATGACATGTAACACCTTGAAAATTATTGATAACACAAAACAATCCCGTACAACCATTTACGTCGTACGGGATTTGTTTTGCGATTTCGATTGTGTCAGGTGACCAATTTAACATGAATCAGAAATTATTCGATCATGAATCTGACCCTAATGTGTCACCTGTGATTAACTCATATAATTCGTCTGACTCTGCCTCACCTAGTTCTGCGTGATCACCGTTGTCTGTGTTAATCACATCTATCCGATCTTGTTGAGGATGTATCCAAATTCTATACTCATCTAAAACGTAGTTCGGAGGATACTGCATGTTGACGCGAGTTGTTCCGTCCCATATCGCATCGTCTAAATGTTCTCTGATCTGTTGTGTCGTCTCTTCACCTAACGACGAGAGACCTTCAAACTCTTGGATTTGGTTTTGAAGAAATGAATGTTCATCTGCAGACCCTACTTCATACTTTTCAAATGATTCGGCTATTTGGATCATGTCATCACGCGAAACAGGCTCTTCGATCGAACGAATGCTGAGTTGAATCAGTAAATCATCGTACTCCCAGGCGATCATTTGTCCTGGTCGGTCATGTGACGTTTCATCATATTTAGCTTCAATGCCACCTTCGAGCATCACGCGTTCATCATAATCTTCAATTTCGTCGTACGAACCGTGCTCAGATTTACGTGAGAAGCTAACATCCATTTTCCTCACTGGATCTGTATGCGAAAAATAGACGACTTTGGGCAACAAGTAGTCAGGATTATCCTCCTGTGTATAGACAACTTCATCATCCTTGATTTCGCGAGCTCCGAAATAAAAATGGTCGTATTCCACTTCATGTATATCAAATGGCGCGTAAGTCGGTAAATAAAAGGCATGATCAAATTTTTCAAGTTCAGGAATTTCGACAGGTTCCTCATCCCCTGTAAAAATCGTATCCATATTCGGGAGAACCAAGATCATGAAAGCTAAAGCGATGACCGCAAATGAACCGCCAATTGCGACAAACGATTGGCGTTTACGTTTCCACTGGCTTTGTCGCTCATGCTTGTCGGCACCATCCATAATGGACTGATGAATGTCGTCTTTCTTACTTGGGTCTAATCGTTTACTCGGCATGGACTTCAAAAGCTCATCAAGATTTTTATTGTTCACGCGGATCACCTCCGATCTCATCTGCTAACTTTTGTTTCGCTCGGTGATATGTAGACCTGACTTTATTTTCTGTCCAATTAAGAACATCCGCCGCTTCTCTGACACTGAACTCTTTTATTCCTCTTAATATAAGAACATCTCTAAAAGCAGGCTTAAGCGATTGAATGGCTTGATAAACAGCTTGCTTTTCTTCATCTAATTCAAGCACATGTTCTGGCGTTCTCTCTGTTTTCGGCTCATGATGCGACTCAAACGGCATCATGCTTTTCCATTTAGGCCTTTGTCTTCTTCGGATTTCATCGATCGAAATATTCCGAGCAATACTGTACAGCCAGGTTTTCGGATTAGCGTCGCCATTAAAGGAATCCAAACCTTTATATGCCCGAATAAACACTTCCTGCAACAAATCCTCAACATCTGCTTTCCCAACCCTATAAAGCAAAAAATTATAGAGCTCATCACTATAACGTTCATACCAAACTGAGATTAATGTCGTTTTTTGCATGAGCTGTCCCCCGTTTTACGTTCTATATCATTAGACGAGTACGACTCCAAGATATCGCAACATTTAAAAAAATCCATGTTAATCATTGTATATTTTTTCAGATTGTTTCATTTGTCAAATTAAGCGAGACAACATACTGTCATCGACGTGATCCATGAAACACTCAATAGGCGTTCTATAATTCAAGGATTTCCTTGGTATGTTGTTTCTTCTTTGAACAACATCAGCTATTTGATGTTGCGATACGGTGTTAAAATCGGTTTCTTTAGGCAACCCATTCTTTCGTAGTAAGCCATTGGAATGCTCATTTAGCCCTCTTTGAGACGGTGTTCCAGGGTCCGCGAAATAAATATCAATGTCATGTTGGTTACTAATGGCCTTCCAATTAGAGAATTCCTTACCACAGTCAAAGATGATGGATTTGAATAAGTGTTTGAGTAACGGATTAAGCCAATGGTTAAGGGCTGTTTCAATGTCGGATGCTTTTCTTCCTGCTGGTTTAATCGCAATCATGCATTTGGTTAAACGCTCAACCAAGGTCAAAACAGCACTCTTGTGTTGGTAGCCAACGATGGTGTCACCTTCTAATTGGCCGAATTCTTGATGGTAGTTGGGGTAGTCATGGTCTCGATCTTCAATACGGCGTCTAAAGCTTTGTTTCCCTCGCTTTTCTTGGTGACCGTTGGGTTTTCGTTTGCCTTGCATAGGGAGGTCTTCTTGGTTAAATACACCTGATTGAAACAGACGATATAAGGTACGCATACGGCAGGAAATAGGCTTTTCATTTCGGCCTTTAATGACATCTGGCGTCCAGCCAGAACGAACTTTTCTTGGATGTAATCTGTTTCAGAATCAGGTAGTTCAATCTTGGGACGACCCCAGTTGGCTTTGTTCGTTTGATATTGAAGATGAATCTCTTTTGCGGTCATTCCTTCAGCCAGTTTCCTGATGATGCGATAAACGCTCTCATGACCACGTTTTAACTTCTTAGCAATTTTACGTCCTGATAGACCAAATGCATGATATTCTTCTATGAATACCAATTCGGTTTTGGTAAGATGGGTGTAGGACATATTAGATAAACTCTCCTATACTTTTAAACATGAGTTAGGGCATCTCCTTTATTAGTTGATTTGGTCGTTAACTATGAGGAAACCCTATTTCTTTCTTTGTTTGCAAGAGCTTTTACATAATCCTATTGATGGCACCTGTATGATGTATGTGTTTTACTAGTCTTATATTTTATGAGGTGATAATTTTGATTATTAAAGAATTAATATCCAATCTAGCAATATTAGTTACAACATTATTGCTTTACACACAAACAACAAGTAAAAAACCTCTTGAGACCTCATCCTTGGTTTCCAAAAAAATAATCGCAGGGTTTTTAGCAGGAGTATTAAGTAATGTTTTAATGCAATATAGCATGAATCTTGGCGAGACAATCGTTGACTTAAGACATGTACCATTAATCGTTGTTACTTATTACGGCGGTACTTTACCTGGAATCATTGCCATGTTCTTTATCATAATAGGGCGTTTTATGATTGGCGTTAACTCTTCTTCCCTGGCTGCTTTGATTATGATTATTCTTATTACATCTGTTACCGTTCTGTCTAAGCAAATGAATGTAAGAAAAAGCATGAAAATTTTTACTGCTCTAACGGCTTCTAATATCATCTTCACCGTGATCATCAGTTTTCTTATAAGAGATTTGAATACTATGTTAGTCTTGGCACCTTCCTTTTGGATTTTATCGTATACTGCAGGGTTCACTTCCTTCTATATCATCGAATACGTTCGAAAGAATCAAAGGGTGTTGGATTATTACAAGTCCGAAGCAACCACGGATGGGCTTACCGGCCTCAATAATGTCCGCAAGTTCGATGAGATATTCAATCAAGTCAGCTCACAAGCCAAACAAAAAAATGAACGGCTCTCTCTTCTGTTCATAGACATAGATCATTTCAAAACAGTCAACGATAATTACGGCCATAAAGAAGGGGATCAGGTACTCATTCAATTAGGAGAAATCCTTAAGAATACCGTACGCTCCTTTGATGTTGTCAGCCGGAATGGTGGTGAAGAATTTACGGTCATTCTTTTGGACTGCCCTACAGAACGGGCTGAACAGATCAGTGAAACCATTCGGAAAAACGTTGAAATGCATCCATTTTCCCTGACTACAGGAGAAACGATTCATGTTACTGTCTCCATCGGTTTAGCCAGTTATAGAGAGACTACGGAAAGTACAAATGAATTATTAAAAGATGCAGATGACGCCCTTTACGAAGCTAAGAAAGGAGGTAGGAACAGGGTTTGCATAGCTTAAATCCTCCTGTCTCTTGATAATCTGCAATAACGATCGATTAGAGTAATTTCTTCTCTACTCAACACGATTGAGTCCATATAATTGTGTAAAAAGAAAAAAGGGTCTCATCAACCTTGTGTTACAATGTTTTCAACCACGAAAAACCAACACAGGAGGTTTGATGATGCCCCAATTTAATTTTATTGTAACCTGGATCGTCAACACAAAACCAGACAATTTTGTTAAGGTGTTTCTGGTGATAAGCGGCCGGGATAAGGTAGTCTAACGTCCCGTGAATGCGGATGTTATTGTACCAGTGGACATAATCAAATAAGACGATTTCAACTCCTGAAGCGTCTCAAATGTTTCTCCATAGATGAATTCCGTTTTCAGCACCTTATAAGGTAGCTTCGGCAACGGCATTGTCATAAGGGCATCCTTTTTCACTCAAGTCTCCCTCGATGGAAGCAAACGCTTTCTAGACAAGGGCTGAATCTTTTTTTGGTGCCGGCACTGGAACTGATAATTTCCCGGTTATATAAATCGAGGATGGGTAAAGAACAATTTTAAAACGGTTCAAAAAGTGATGCAAACATACGAAATCCAGTGTCGCGTCAAAATAAAGCGACAAAAATATATTGCAGGGGAAAGTAAAATTGTCGTTCTAACTTATTAAAACAAGATTTTAAAGCTGATAAACCAAATGAAAAATGGGTAATAGATATAACGTACTTACCATACGGAACCAAGATGCTCTATTTATCGACAATCATGGATCTATATAATAATGAATTTCTCGCTTATACCATTAGCGATACTCAAACTGTTGAATTTGTTTTAGAAACGCTTCGCGATGCATGTGATGGTCGAGAAACGCATGACGTGATTTTGCACAGCGACCAAGGTTCACAGTATACATCATATGCTTATCAACCTTTAGCTAAAGAAAACGGCATTACCACAAGCATGTCCCGCAAAGGCAATTGCTTTGATAATGCCGTCATTGAATCCTTCCATTCCTCGCCAAAGTCGGAAGAATTCGCCACTCAGTTAAGAGCGACCCTTACACCATCTATTATAATAGAAAAAGTAGTAAATTACATGTATTATTACAATTATATACGACCATTTTCCAAATTAAGTTGCCATAGCCCTGTTGAATACAGGACTGCGGCAGCATAGGTGCTTTTTCTTGTCTTATTTCCCTGGGTCAGTTTAAACGTTTAGTTTGTCCAGTGGTGATTCTTTATGAATCGAATTAGAAGTGTTTAAGTTTATCCCAAAATTACAAAAAAATCAAGTTCCTTTAAAATGAGGTGTAGCCCTCAGGGTTATCTTGGCGCCATCTCCACGAATCTTTGCACATGTCGTAAATCGTTTTTTCTGCACGCCAACCGAGTTGGTTCTCTGCTTTGGTAGGGTCGGAGTAGCATTCGGCTATGTCTCCTGGTCGTCGCGCCATGATTTTATAAGGGATTGGAATACCAGTAGATTCTTCAAACGCTTGGACAAGTTGTAAAACACTGTAGCCTTCTCCGGTTCCGAGGTTATAAATGTTATAGCCTTTTTCAACTGTGATTTTTTCTAGTGCTTTCAAGTGACCGCGGGCCAGATCCACGACGTGTATATAATCCCTCACTCCAGTACCATCGATTGTAGGGTAATTGTCTCCGAACACAACTAATTCTTTATATTGCCCCATAGCGACGTCGGTGATGAAAGGCATGAGGTTATTTGGGATGCCATTTGGTGATTCTCCAATTTTCCCGCTTGGATGTGCTCCTATTGGGTTAAAATAGCGGAGGATAGAAATATTCCAGGTCAGATCCGATGTCCAAACGTCGTGCAGGATCTCTTCGATCATGAGTTTTGTTCTTCCATACGGATTAATCGCAGATGTCGGGAAGTCTTCGGTGATCGGATTTGATGTTGGTTTTCCGTAAACGGTGGCAGAAGAAGAGAATATGAAATTCTTCACATTGAAATGACTCATCACTTCGAGTAAGACTAGTGTCGCATTCAAATTGTTATTATAGTAACTCAATGGAAGGGACACTGATTCACTAACTGCCTTGAATCCTGCTAGGTGGACTACTGCTTCAATACTATGGTTCTTGAATACTTGTTCCAACTTGGAACGGTCCAGAAGATTGAATCTATAAAATGTTAGTGTTTTTCCTGTAATCTCCTCTACACGATTGAGCGATTCTTTCTTAGTACTAAATAAGTGATCGACAACGATGACGTCGTGTCCTTCGTTCAACATTTCCAAACAGAGATGACTCCCGATGAAACCTGCTCCTCCAGTAACTAATATCATTTTCACTCCTCCTTTTCATCCTATAGTTATATTACAAAAAAGAACTGATTTATGTTAATCTATAATTATAAATTGACACTAAATTATCTACAAAATAATCACCTGAGAACACTTTTATCAGTCTTTATTACCATTCATTGTAATTACTTTGGTTATGATAATGTTTGAACCTATTGGCTTCGGAAAATTCTGCACTTTTCTTTGGTTCCTCATGTGAAACGGTAAATACTTCCACTCCGTGCTGGTTGCGGATTTCTCTTAATTTATAAATCTGGTCGTGAACCCACTCATTATAGATAATAGAGGAGAAGTGGAATCCTTCCCACATGATGCCGTCTATATAAGGGGCTGTGCTTTTTGAAAGTGTATCGAATCCCCAGTTTTGGATAAGGGATAAATCCGGATGTTTATTTGTAATTGAAGTCATCCAAGTAACGAGACCTTCGCGTTGACTTTTAAGTACACTAGGGTTTTGGTGGTGTTCGTTATCGATGTTTCCGACTGTATCAAGGAAGGCGCCGTCGATCCCTTTATCGACAATCTGTTTCTCGACTTCATCAGCCAGAAGCTGCTGGTAATGTGATGAAGTGATGTCTGTTAGATAGGAGTTCCATTCTGAATAATAGATGCGTTCTCCATTCCGATAGAAAAAGTCATTGTCATTCAGTTGGTTGAAGAACGTTTTGTTCCAGGTATCCGCCTCCATCGTGTTGATGTACCCGTACACAATAGTGTCGCTTTCCTTTAGAGTTTGAATTTCCGATTCTGTATAGTAAACGGGTTCAATAATTACCATGTCATAATGCGTCATTTTTTCCAGTAATTCTGGAGTAGGGGGATCATAATAGATTTTATAATCGTACACGTTTTTCAAGGGAGACTCCTCCTTGGCAGACAAATGGACCGCGAAGAAGAGAGCACTTGTTATAAACAGAACGATAAGGAGATTTATTTTGTTTTTCATTATGTTTCCTCCTAACTATTTATTACTCCAATCATAACATATATAAAACAGAACATTAACGAAGAATTATACCGAAAGGAGGTCTTTTATGATTTATCGCCAAACGAGTACGATTAGAAAGATTCTAGAGGTGCTTATCGTATTCATAGGTCTTGGAGTTCTTGATCAGTATTTCGAGATGGAAATGAGGGAGTGGATACTTAATCCCTTCCTTTTAGCTCTTTTGCTCTTTTCTTTGCGTTACGGGTTGATGATAGGACTCCTGGGTTTCCTTTTCACTATAGTTTACTATTCCGTAGATACGGTGTGGAGCGGTGGAGACGTTTTTCTTTTATATTACGATAATACGTTGTTCACTGAAATTTTTTTCCTTCTAATTATCGTGGTCATCGGAGGGTTATATGGTACCTCATTCAAGGAGAGATATGACACTCTTAGTGATAAGAATGCAGAGATCAAAGAAGAGAACGAAGAAATCAAGGACGTTCTGGCACTAATGGAAGATTCTCAACGGTCTATGCAGAATCAAGTACTTGAAAGTGAATATACATTGAAACGTATTTATGAAGTAGGGAAAGCTCTGGATCAACCTACTCCCGACCTCGTCCGTAATGAGGCGATTTCTGTCATTTCGGACTTATTTGGGGCTGAGGAAATTGCTATCTATCACATGGACTCCTCCAGAATAGCGATGCGTCTAAAGGAACGCAAAGGGCCGGAAGAAGTTTTTCCACAGACTGTATTTATTAATGAAGATACTTTGATGTACCGTCGTCTTTTATCCAATAAGACTGTAACGATAAGGACTATCGACGATGAAGATGATGCACCGTTGTTGGCAGGTCCTATTATGTGGGGTAATGAAGTACAGGATATATTGATTATTAATGATTTAGAGTTCGATAGGATGACCCGTTACCAGATTCAGATTCTTTCGCTGATTTTAGATTGGCTCTCTAACCGAATTGAAAAGTCCCACGAATCGGTCATGAAGGAAGAAGAAATGGAAATGTTCCCAGGTACGCATATCTATTATAAGGACGCTTTCGATGAAAAAGTTGCTTTGCAGCAGCAACGAAAAGACGATTATGATGTTGATTTCAGTGTGATTCAGTTGAAATTTGAAGGATTCCACGGCATGTCAAAAATAGAAGCAGAAATAATTCTCCGTACGTATTTGAGAGAGCTAGATATTATTGGGTTCGATGAAAAAAATCAAGAGTTCTATTTCTTGCTTCCTGGGACACATCCGGAAGATGTTTCAATTGTTGAAGACCGAATTAGGAAAGCCCTCTACGAAAAGGGGGGCAATTATGTATAGTGAACTCATCCAACCGTTCTGGATTTTATTTGTATACCTCACTCATGGATTATTGGCTCTATTGTTGCTCATTTTAGTGAATAAACGTGTGGACAAAGAAGAGAAAGGAGTATTTACTTGGATCTTGATGATCAGTTTGTTTATTCCTCTAATAGCGGAAGTTTTCGGCTTGATGGCATGGTATATTGCCCAGAAAATAGGGGTGAATAATATGATGGATGATTACGATGAATACATTACATATAAGCCACTGATGCTTGATCGTCTAAAACACGAGGCAAGAATAAGTTATGATATTCTACCTCTTTCAGAATCACTCACTGATGGAGAAGCTATAGATCAACAGGAAACGGTTATGAGGTTGATTAGTTCAAATATAACGGAAAAAGGAAGGTACCTGAATCTTGGTCTGACGAATACCAATTCAGAGATGGTTCACTATGCCGCTGCAACCATTAATTTATTGGTAGATAAGCATGAAAAAGAACTCGCGCTTGCAAAAGAAAGGTATGTAGCGCACGATGCTGAAACCTTGGATGATCTGTTGAGCGCTTATGAGCGATTTATAAATAGTGGATTGCTTGAAGAATCCTCACAGAGGAAGCTAGAGCAGGAGTATCAAGAGCTTTTGAAAACGGAAGTGATTGGCGGTAATGAAGACCCCCGCATTTTACAGAAATTGGGCCAAATGTACTTATCTTGGAATGATGAGGTGAAAGGAGTAGAAATCATGGAAAAGCTCATTGCTCGTTTTCCAGAAGATCCCCAGGGTTACCTAACACTTATCCGTTATTATTATGAGAAGAAGGAATGGAAAAGACTTAGGGAAGTCCTTCTTTCTATGCGAAGGAAGGTTCCGATAGAAAAGATACCTAAAGAACAAAGGTATGTCCTTCAGCAGATGTGGGGAGATTTTTCATGAACAGATATATCGTGAGACTGAGTGTATTGTTATTTATAATGGTAATCGGATTGATTTTAATTTTACAATTGATACGGCTTGACGTTTTTCATCAATGGTTTCCTGTTACTTCCCCTCAAGTAGATGGGGTAGATACGATGACATCTTCGAAAGATATCGAGGCGGGCAACAAGATGAGAGTGCATCTGTATCAGAATGACAGTGAACTATCGAAAGGTTCCATCAGAAATATAGAACAGGCGCTGGAATACGCAAAAGTTCCTCATGAGCGGATTGACCGGAAACAAATAGAAAACCTAACTTCTTCTCCGTACTCGGTGCTCGTCCTTGCAGGAGAACATTCGGAACAATGGCCGAAAGAAGCGATTACAACTTTTGTGAAAGAAGGGGGAAGAGTGATGTTCGCCGGACGTTTTGTTGATGACAAATGGAATGATCTGCTTGGTATCAAAGAGAACAAAGGATTTAAGAATGGTTTAAAAGGTATCACATTTGAAAAGGAACTGTTTCCAGGTTACGTTGACCTTGATTCTTCTTCTACACTGTTAACACATAGTATCACAAGTGTGGAACTCGAGGAAGATGTGGAAGTGCCTTTGACTGTCGAAGAGGAACCATTGATATGGTTCAATGACGTGGGAAAAGGGAAAATTATGTTTTGGAACTCGACCGTAGTTACGAATAAAAGTGTGAGAGGACTTTTGCTCCATTCCATGTCATTGCTTCCACCATCGTTTGTAAGTACGCAGGCGAGTATCAAAGTCATGCACCTGGATGATTTCCCGGCACCCATTCCCTCTTCTACGACGGATAAGATCAATGAGGAGTACGGTTTATCCATTAAAGACTTTTATACCGATGTTTGGTGGGAAGATATGAAAGAACTGAAGAGTGAGTATGATTTCACGTATACCGGGTACTTGATCGGTACTTACAGGGAAGATAAAGAATTGACCGGAGAAAATCTAAAGAAAAACGTCAGGTATCCTATGCTTTATTTCGGTAGAAGTCTGCTGAATGGTGGCGGTGAAATCGGTCTGCATGGATACAACCACCAGTCTATGGTTACGAGGGAAGAGCCGATCGACCCGGAACTCGGGTACGTTCCCTGGGAAGACCAGAAGCAGATGGAAGATATGATAGGAGAAACGAAAAACTTATTCCAATACTATTTTCCTGAAGAAGCGTTGAGGAGCTATGTTCCACCTTCTAATGTACTCAATCGAACCGGGATTGCAGCTCTTGCTGAATCGCTACCTGAACTAAGAACGATTAGTTCGTTGTATACCGGCGGAGACAAGGGCAGTTATAAACAGGAATTCGAAATGGATAAACGATTCGAAGGTCTCTATCATTTTCCTAGAATTACGAGCGGGTATGTAGACAAGGAAGAACAATTTCTGATGACCGATGCTATCGCTAACATGGGGATATTCACCCATTTCATCCACCCAGATGATGTGCTGGATTCGCATCGTTCAAATGGACTAAAATGGGAGGATCTGTATGAAGACCTCCAAGGTTTAGGGAAGCACATGACGACCCATTACCCTTATCTTGAATCATTGACCCAGTCGAACGCTACGGAAAAAATGATTCAGTACCAAGAATCAGACATTTCCGTTTCCTATGAAGAGGACAACATTATAATCGCCGGGGAAAACATTCTTTCTCCAACTCATCTGTTCATCCGTGTTGAAGAAGGAAAATCGATTGAGGAAGGATCCCATTCGTTTGGAACAGTAGAAGAATACAGCGTTGGGCTTTATAAAATCACGATGCAAGAGCCACGAGCTGACATACCTTTGAAAGGAGGGGACCAATGAAAATAGGCATGGTTGTAGAGGGTAGCTATCCTTATGTAAGTGGAGGAGTGGCCAGTTGGGTTCAGACCGTGATGCAACGGATGCCAGAGCATGAGTTTGAAGTCATCACAATCACTCCAACCCCGATGACTGAAGAGGATTATCGGTACACCCTTCCGAACAATGTCAAAGGTATTACGAACTTGCCGCTGAACCTCGAACAGAAGAACAGGAAGAAGAGCCGGAAACCGATTACGGAAGAAGAACAGAGAGTTCTAACAGAATGGATGATGCTTGAAGAACCGAACTCTGCAGCCTTGGAGGTCATTAGAAGCAGAATAAGTAATTCGAAGGAATTCTTTTCCGAGCAGTTGTTTTGGCATCTTGTCCAGAACAGTTATAAAAAAGAAAAACAGTCCGCTTCGTTCATCGAATATTTCTATATGTGGAAGGGGATGTTCACACCAGTTATCGAGCTGATACAGTGCGAAGTTCCAGAGGTTGATCTGGTTCACTCCGTCTCCACCGGTTATGCCGGGCTACTTGCTGCGGTTATTAAGCTACAACAACGGATTCCTTATATATTGACTGAACATGGTATCTACTCTAGGGAACGTGAGGAAGAAATTTTGAAAGCTTCCTGGATTGCAGATTACTATAAACAGCGTTGGATACATTTTTTTCATCACTTGACTAAACAGGCCTATCGGGAAGCAGATGACATTATTACTTTGTTTGAGCGAAATAGTGAACTTCAGGCCCAAATAGGAGCACCTGAAGAGAAACTACATGTTATACCGAACGGCATTGATTATAAGAAGTTGTCAGAAGTAAAGAGACAGAAGACTTCGAAAGATAAACTAATAATGGGAGCGATTGTTCGCATTGTACCTATTAAAGACATAAAAACGATGATACATGCTGCGAAACTTCTCGATGACCGAGCGATTCCTTTTGAATTGTATATTATGGGGCCGCTTGATGAAGATGAAGAATATACGGAAGAGTGTTCTCTGTTGATTCAGCAGTTGGATTTAAAGGGGCGCGTGTATCTAACCGGGAAAGTCAATATTAGTGAATACTTACCAATCTTTGACGTGTGTTTGTTAACGAGTATTTCAGAGGGACAGCCACTGGCAGTGCTCGAGGGTATGGCTGCGGGTATCCCGTGGGTTGTTACTGATGTCGGGGCATGTTCTGAACTTATATACGGTGGAACTCACGACAGATTCGGTCCGGCGGGCTTCGTTGTTACACCGGTCAAACCAACACAAATTGCGGAGAGGTGTGAGTGGTTTTATCACAATCCGTCAGAAGCAGTGAAATTCGGAATGAATGGAAAAAAACGTGTAGAGGAATATTATCAAGTTGATCAATTCATCGACTTGTATGCTCAATTGTATAAGGAGAGGAGAGAAGAATATGGCAGGGATCGGTTTTAAATTACAAAGACTTTTTCAAGAAGATTATTTCTCCTCCCGATTCAAGGCATATGCGTTTGCCGGGCTCGTAACGGCTGGTCCATGGTTAATTGTCATCATCACGATTTCGCTTATTCAGTGGCTCACATCTTATTTAGTAGATATATCTAAGGATCAGCAGGAGCTTTTCACCCTTTCTGTTTCATATTGTTTCATATTTTCCCAAGTTATATTCGGTATTCAACAATTGGTCGTGACACGTTATGTGGCTGATTTGATTTATGAGAAACGGGCGAAGGAGATATTCTCTACGTTCATTGGAATGTCGAAAGGAACACTTTTGTTCGCAACCATTTTAGGGGGAGTTTTCTTCTTTCTTTCGAATCTCCCTTTTTACTTTAATGTTTTGATCTTTATTTTATTCGTGACAATTAATATGATTTGGGTTATGTTCCTGTTTTTGAGTGCTGCGAAAAACTATCAGGCTGTTGCCTATAGCTTCGTAACTGGAGCTCTCATCTCGCTTGGAATCGTTCTGTATCTCGGGTTCCATGTGGAACGTATCAATTTTAGTCCGTACAGCAGTAGCTTCTTTCTTCTCGCAGGGTTCACAGCAGGAATGATTGTGACACTCTTCGGTCTGTTGTTTGCAATGCTTTTGACATTCGGTTCAAGGCCCCGGGAGAACCAGTTCGGTTATCTGAGTTACTTTGATAAATTTCCGTCGCTGTTTTGGACGGGATTTCTATATAATTCAGGGATATGGGTTTGCAACTGGGTGATTTGGTTCGGAGAAGGACGGATGACTCTGCTCGACACTTTCGTTTATCACAGACTTTACGATACGGCTATCTTCTGGTCTTATCTGACGATCATACCGACGATGATTATCTTCGTCGTGTCAGTGGAAACACGGTTTTATGAACGGTATCGTATCTTTTATGGAAACGTGAACGAAGGGGGGACGTTGGCAGCAATCAAGAAATCGAAAGAAAGGATGCAACGTGTGCTGAAAGAAGAGGTGAAGCGTTTGTTCAGGAGCCAAGGAGCCATCTCCTTGCTTATAATTTTTAGTGTCGGATACATCACTACTATCTTTGGTGTCGAGGATCGTCTCATCACTATCTTCCGCTTTACGATTGTTGGTGCGTTTTCGAATGCGATGGTACTTGTGATTACCCTAATCCTCCTTTATTTCGAGGATCGGCGCGGGGCGATGTATACGTCCATCGCCTTTTTCGCGCTGAATCTTATGCTCTCGCTGTTATTCCTTCCTCTTGGACATGAAGGGTATGGGCTAAGTTTTTCCATAGGATCGACGTTCGCCTTTCTGTTCGCTCTTCTTCGGCTGATTGTGTTCATCGACAAGGTGGACTACCATGCTTTCTGCCGTCCGCATGACCTTGTGCAGAAAGAAACTTCTATTTTTTCGAAGGCAGGTCGCTGGTTAAACCAGCATACCTTCCTTTGATAATTCATAAATAGGGGATCCAATTTACACTTTTAAGAAGGGATGATGGAAGTTCATTCAATCTGACCACGTTGAGTATTGTCAGAAGCAAATATATCTAGAAAATATATTACGTATGTTTTCGATTTAGAGGGTAATGCCAGACGTTTGTTAAACTAATTCAGCTTGAACGGCCATTGAAAAGAAGAAACCAGTTTTCAGAGGTATATTAACAAAAATACAGTAAATAGAATATCTCTATAAGAACAATTAAATACAGACATTTTCATAGAAAGTTAACAATTTCTTTGACCTTAAAGGGTATACTCATTGTGTAAGCATAATATTTCAGTATATTTAGGAGGCAATGTTAATGAAGGCTGCAGTATGGTATGGCAAAAAAGATTTACGGGTAGAAGACCGGGAGTTAAAACCTCTTAAGCAAGATGAAGTGAAAGTACGTGTCGGTTGGGCTGGTATTTGCGGAAGTGACCTTCATGAATATGAGGAAGGTCCTGTTTTTATGCCGAACGAATCAAAAGACGAATTAACAGGTGAGCAAACGCCTTTAATAATGGGACATGAATTCGCTGGTATTGTTGAAGAAGTTGGTTCAGGAGTGAAAACAATTAAAGCAGGAGATCGTGTAGCGGTTAATCCAACTCTCACACATGGAAACAAACCAGAAAAGATGGATATTTATGATGGATTTAGCTTTATTGGTCTTCATGGTGATGGCGGTTTTACGAAATACGCAAACGTGCCAGAATCAAACGCGTATATTTTACCAGATTCACTTACTCTTCAAGATGGTGCACTCGTGGAACCAATGGCTGTCGCTGTTCAAGCAGTGAAAGAAGCAGATATGAAGTTTGGGGATACAGTGGCTGTTTTTGGAGCAGGGCCGATTGGATTAGTAACCATTTTAGCTGCTAAAGCTGCGGGTGCGACACGTATTATTGCTCTCGACCTTTCCGAAAAGCGTTTGGAGAAAGCGAAAGAGTTTGGGGCGACTGACCTTATTAACTCTGGAGAAACGAATCCAGTAGAAGCTATTCATGCTCTTGAGAAAGATGGAGTTGATATTTCTTTCGAAGTCGCAGGAGTAGCACCTACTTTTGAACAAGCTATTGCTGGAACGAAAGCGCGTGGAACAATGGTTATTGTTTCTATTTTTGCAAAATCAATCGATTGGAATCCAATGCAGTTAACAGGAAGTGGTGTGAAAGTAACATCAACAATTGCTTATTCACCGACTACTTTTCAACAAACCGTTGACCTGATGGGGACTGGACAATTAACGCCACGTGGTATTATTACTGATAAGATTCAACTAGATGATATTGTTGATCGAGGTTTTGAAGCTTTAGGTAATGATAAGTCTCAAGCGAAGATTTTAGTAGAGTTGAGTGGAGAAATGTAAATCTGAATAAACTTTAAATGATTGGATAGTTTATTTAATCTGTTTGTAAGCAGATTATAAGTTATATAAAAGCGATAAATAGCCCATAGTAGTCGTGTCATCATCGCGTTGTTAGATGATCTATGAAACTGCTATGGGCTATTTATAGTATGTAATATTCTTATAAAGGATAGAAAAAAAGGGGGTTGATTTGGATTAGCTGTCTAGCACCTCCATTTTTTTATGAATTTTTTCCAAGGCGTCATCTATTTGGGTTTTGTCAAATAAAGTGTGTAAGTGATTTTAATCCACTTGATCAGTTGAACTTCCTCATAGGTGTGAACTGATTCGATTGAACATGATGTGGGCAGTGATTATATGAGAAGATTGAGCCACAGCGGAGCTGCTTGCCATTGACCGCAGCGCCCGATTCTTAGGGTTCGGTGGAAGGGTTTGTGGCCCACCGTCCGAATCCTTAGAATCGCTTTGTCCGTGTAACCCTACCATTTAGGGAGCCCTTTGGCTTTATTTTTCGGCTTGCCTGCATAAAAACTACAACACGGACAATAAGCAAGGTCAATGGTGGCGTTCGTGATAGCTGCTTGATTTATAGTCTGAGTTAATAAATGTATTTTTGCATTCTCTCTTCGAGCCCTTCATTTACGAGTAATTGGTTCATGACGAATGACCAGTTTTGAATATGGCCACTCTTCCATTTACTTTCTAATTCCTTGATTCGTAAATACAAGACTTTTAATAGTGCGTTTTCATTAGGGAATGCCCCTTTTTGGGTCACTTTTCTGAAACTAGCATGGATGCTTCAACTGCATTTGTCGTATACATAACCTTGCAAATAGCACTTCCATATTCAAATAGCTGTTCAACATGGTGGAAATGTCTTGTCCAAACCTTGATGGCTCCAGGGTATGCTGTCCATTGTTGTTTAAACGACTCAAACGCACTATGGCATGCCTTAAGGTTTTGAGCACCATAGACTTTCTTTAACGAAGCAGTAAAGGCTTTATAGTCTTTACTAGGGAGATACTTGATGGAATTACGGATTAAATGAACCATACACCGTTGAACGGTCACATCAGGGAAGATAGCACGTGCCCCCTCGGAAAAGCATCGTTTACGAGAATATTTAATAGATGCTCTTACTGCGTCATCCATAAGAGGAACCGTACTGGATGAAATCTCTGAACGTAAAAATAAGGATGGTTATTGTTGCCCCGATTGCGAGTCAGAACATATTGTGCGTTTTGGGAAATACTCGACTATCGTAGACGGTGAAGAAGTGAGGAAACAACGTTATCGCTGTAAAGCCTGTCGAAAGACTTTTACTGACATCACCAATACGGCATTATATCGAACTCGTCATCTTTATCGTTGGATGAAGTTTATTGAATTTATGATAGAAGGTTATTCGCTTCGTAAATCAGCAGAGTTGATTGGTGGCGTTACTCATGTGACCTTGTTCTATTGGAGGCACAAACTCTTGTCGGCACTAAAACAAATGGAAAGTTCAAAATTCCAAGGTATCGTTGAAATGGACGAGACCTATTTCCTATACTCAGAAAAAGGACAAAGGAAGATTGCCGATAGAAAACCTCGCCAACGGGGTGGTTCCGCAAAGAAACGCGGCATCAGTAACGAACAGGTATGTGTCTTAGTTGCAAGAGACCGTGACAAGATGACCTTTTCCCAGACGTTAGGGATGGGACGATTAACAAAAGAGCAATTAGACAAAGCCATCGGGCATAAACTTTCCCGTGAAGTTGACGGTGATAAGAGATAACTGTTCTGGGCAGAAAATCTTACCGTGCTTTTTTGTGAATGAATGAGCGAGCGATTAAACACATTCTAAACAAAAGTTTGTGATTTTCATTTAAAAACTTGACAATTACTTGATCACATTATATCTTTTACCTACAGATAAAAAATTGCCTCTAGGCAAAATTTATAACCTTAGTAAAAGAATGAGCTTTTTTACTTATTCAAATATTTTAGGATAATGATAGGTTTTGGTATAAATAACCAATGATCTAAATTCAGCTAAAACAACACATATATTTACACCTAAAATAACTAAGAAGAATATTTTTTTAGTTAATTTTTTGCCCTCAGGCAATTTTTTTGTTCAAGGTTAAAGAAGTGATGCATAGAGATATAACTAATCAACTTTTTCTAAGTTGGATTGTTTTATATTTTGCCAAACGGAGGTGTTAATTGGTTTAGATTATAGAGATTGAAACGATTAAGGAAGAAAAATGACTAATGAGTTTCTCTGATAAAACAAATTAAAGTAAGCGAAAAACATAAAAAGTGGAGGAGAAAAATGGTGAAACAAAAAGTGTGGTTAGTAGGGTTAGTATGGTTATGTATTCTGATCGTGATGGCCGGTTGCAATCAGGAGCAGAGCGATAGTAATTCAGATGATGGAAAGGTTAATGTGGTAACAACCATTGCACAAATTGGAGAACCCTTATCAGTTATAGGGGGAGACCGAATAGAAGTAGAAAGCTTAATGGGGCCTGGAGTGGATCCACATGCTTACAATGCGACGCAAGGGGATATTGCAACGATTGAAGAAGCAGATATGGTTTTCTACAACGGGCTGGATTTAGAAGCGAATATGATTGAAATATTCAATGAAATAGGGGAGTCAAACCCTGTTCTAGCGATAGCAGAAACTGTGCCTGAAGAGGCTTTATTAGAAGAAACAGATGGAGCAGTTGACCCGCACATTTGGTTTGATTTGGAACTCTGGAAAGACGCTTTAGATTCTGCGGTTGAAGAATTAAAAGAGTATTCACCAGAAGATGCCGAGTATCTTGAAGAAAATAAGCAAGAATACTTTGCAAAAATAGATGAGGTAAAACAGGACGCAGAAAAGTTAAAAGATATTCCGGAAGACCAAAGAATTTTGGTAACAGCACATGATGCCTTCGGTTATTTCGGGGAAATGCATGATTTAGAAGTAGTTGGGCTTCAAGGGTTAAGTACGGAAGATGAGATAGGTGTCTCTGATATTAATGACACGATTGCGACTGTTGAAGAACATGAAGTGCCCGCCATTTTTGTTGAAACAAGTGTTAATCAGGATTCTATTCAGGCGGTTATTGAAGGAGCCGAAGACAAAGGGTTAGATCTAGAGTTGGGTGGTGAGCTCTTCTCTGATGCAATGGGAGAACCAGGAACTGAAGAAGGGACCTATTTAGGCATGTATCGCCACAATGTAAATACAATCTATGAAGCTTTGACTGAAGGGAATGATTAATATGACACAAGCCGTACTAAATGTGGAGAATTTGGCCGCTTCTTACAGGAAAGATACTGTCTTGTATGATGTGAATTTTGACATGAAAGGTGGCACATTGACTGGTGTGGTTGGTCCAAATGGTGCAGGAAAATCTACTCTATTAAAAACCATTTTGGGTCTTCACCCTTCATTAACGGGTTCGGTTAAATTCTTTGAACAACCATTAAAAAGAGTAAAAAAAAGAGTTGGTTATGTCCCTCAACGGGGTTCCGTTGATTGGGACTTTCCGACAGATGCTTTAGACGTTGTAACGATGGGACTATATGGGCAAATCGGGTGGCTAAGATGGCCATCTAATGCCCATAAAAATAAAGCATATGAGGCGCTCGATCGAATGGGAATGGCGGATTATGCACACCGTCAGATTAGTCAACTTTCAGGTGGACAGCAGCAACGTGTGTTCTTAGCACGTGCTCTAGTCCAAGAAGCAGATTTATACTTTATGGATGAACCAATGGCAGGCGTAGATGCAGCGACAGAACGAGCGATTATGGCTATGCTGAAAGAATTGAAAAACATGGGTAAGACGGTTATGGTCGTTCATCATGACCTACAAACCGTGAGAGATTATTTTGACCATGTTCTTTTATTAAATCGCACAATAGTTGAATATGGCAAGACGGAGCACATCTTTACAAGAGAGAACATTTCACAGACCTATGGCGGAAATATGCGCTGGATGGGAGAGGAGAATCATCATGTGGAGCATGCTCACTGAAAGTAATACACAATGGGTATTATTTAGCACGATGATTCTTGGGATTGCTGCAGGTGCAATAGGCTGTATAGCTTATTGGAAAAAACAAAGCTTGATGAGTGATTCTCTAGCGCATGCATCATTACCCGGAATTGTTATAGCTTTTCTTCTTCTTGGAGAAAAAAACTTTCTTGTATTGACCATTGGAGCAGCGATTAGTGCTTTGATTGGCGCAGTCTTTATCCAATGGGTGATTTCTACTACTAGAATAACGGAAGATACAATGATGGGAATCGTTCTATCCGTTTTTTATGGTTTAGGCATTATGCTTTTAACGATAGCCAATCGGGTTGGTGGTGGAGAACAGAGTGGTTTGGATACATTTATAGTCGGTCAGGCAGCAGCTATGGTCTACACGGATGTCATCACCATGCTAAGTCTGGCTATAGCCGTGATCCTCATTATAGTTGTTGGGTTTAAAGAATGGAAAATCTATCTTTTTGACCCTCAATTCGCTAGGGGAGAAGGGTTATCGCTCACTTTTATGAATGGACTGTATACACTCGCTCTTGTAACGACAATAGTCATTGGAATTCAGGCTGTTGGGGTCATTTTAATTGCTGCTTTACTCATCATTCCACCAGTTAGCGCTCGGTATTGGACACAGTATTTTAAAATGATGCTTTTATTATCAGGTTTATTCGGAGGTTTAGCGGGAGTGATTGGAACGCTTATTAGTACGTTTGGTAGCGGCCTTCCAACTGGACCATTTATCGTCGTTATCGCGACGACACTATTTGTGATATCACTTATTTTTGGTAAAGAAAAAGGTATTCTTATTAACTATATACAGTTTAAAGTGCATCAAAAACAGGTGAATCTTAATCAACTAGAAGAAAGGGGAGAAAGTCGATGACTCATGCAGCCTGGATCATAGTAACTGCTTCGTTAGTGGGGGTATCCTGTGGTTTGATGGGCGTTTTCTTGATACTTAGGAAAATGGCTATGATGGCTGATGCTATTAGTCATACGGTCCTACTAGGAATCGTTGTTGCTTTTCTAGTTACGCGGGAAATAAGTGGTCCTCCTATGCTTATTGGAGCTATATTGGCAGGGTTGCTCACGGCCTTTTTGGTACAATGGCTTCATTCCATGGATATCGAGCAGCACGCATCAATGGGGATTGTATTTACGACCTTATTTGCCGTTGGTGTCATCTTAATAGCGACTTCTGTCGGGAATGCCCATTTAGATATCAACCATTCTTTAATGGGTGAAATCGCGTTTATCCCTTTTAATACGACGGAGCTTCCTATTGTTGGTGAAATTCCAGAAGCGACCGCATTATTGATTTTTGCCTTCTTAATCGTGTTGCTCTTTATTGTTGGGTTTTATAAAGAGTGGAAAATCACATCATTTGATCCAGCGCTGGCGGCGAGTTTGGGTATCCCAGTGTTATTAATGCATTATCTTTATATGACCCTTGTATCAATTACGACTGTTGCTTCTTTTGATAGTGTAGGTGCTATTATGGTCGTTGCCATGCTCATCACCCCGGCTGCATCAGCTTATTTATGGACAGATAAACTTTCCATTATGCTGGTATTGAGTGGCCTTTTTGGCGTGATTTCTGCTGTGACTGGGTATTATATCGCTACTTGGATTGATACATCTATTTCGGGGGCGATGGCATTCGCAGCTGGATTGGTATTTTTGATTTGTTTTGTTTGCTCTCCTAAACATGGACTGTTATCAAAAGTGATTCGTCCAATAAAAAGTGAAGTATGACAATTTCATTCTAGGATAGTAATTTGACATTGATTATACCTGAATTGCAAATTCTAGGCATAGAACAGTGTGTTCTTGGAACTGGAGGCGCTACGATAGAGGCTTTGTCTATTATATTTATTCTTCCACCAGTTGTATTGCAAGGTATTTTATTCGTTAATAATAGACAAGGAGATTAGAAACTTGTATGAAGAGTTAAATAGCACTCCTAAATGGGGTGCTTTTTTAGTTTGTTGATCTTGAAGGGACATATCACCAATAGGAGCGGCTTTCTTATTTAAATATTAACTAAATAAGAAGTTATTAAAGATGACTTTCACTTGGAAGTTCTTTGTTATTGATCAATTACCAACGGCTAAATGTAATTTAATCCGATAAACAAAATTGCTGTAATAAAAATTAATAAGAAGGGATGCTTAAAAAAAGAAAAAATGACTTGGTTAGACTGTTGACGAATTGAATCCTCTGTTGTATATAAAACAAGAAATAGAATCATAGTTATAATAAATGCTATTATATTAATAATCGCATTGGGGCTAGTCGTAGCGACCATATCCCCAAGCATCGCTCCCATCATTCCTCCCATTAAACCGGAAAGCGCACCGTCAATGACGGCAGGCAAACCAATTGGAATTCCAGCTATAAACCCAACAGTCAATCCAATTATGATTGAATATATGGTTGACTCAAACAGATTCCCATGGTGGATCACCCCAAGAATTGTTCCCATTAAAATTCCCGCTGACATACCCAATGACATAGAAATCATCATTCCATTCATTTTTGTTACCCATTTTCGATAGTATGTTACCAAAGATATGGTTGCCACAATTTGAGTTATACATAATCCAATTATAAATAACAGTGTAAGCGACATGGTTTCAACCCCAATCATAATTTGTCCACTTTTTATTTTATTCACAGCTAATTGATAATATTAGGGTTTAATCCATTTAACTTTTCCGGATTTTAATTGCCATGTAGCGCCTTATCATAAGTGATGAGAAGTAAAGAATGAGGGTTTACAATTGATGAAGTAACTTGTTTAATTATTTTATCGCGCTATTAAAATGGTTGTGTATCTTACTACATTATTCGTAGAAATAAAGTTCGGTAAGCACAACAGTTCCTAAGGAGGCCCCCTAGATGCGTTTCAACTCGACTGACTTCCAAAACCTATCGAAAATGTCATTGGCCCTTATATTAATTAGATTAGTCGCATTATTCGTCTCGTTTTACATCCTTCTTTCGCTTGCAGATGATGTGTGGGAGGATGAAACGTTTCGGATTGATTCACTAGTGAATCAGTTTGTGGCGTCGTTTAATACGCCGTGGTTAACGCAAGTGATGGGGTATATAACTGAGACGGGGTCTGTCCCCTGGTTGATGGTGTCGACGATTTTAGTTGTTGTGTATTTACTATTGTTATCGGATAAAAGCTATTGGGTCGCGATGTTTTTAGTGATTAATATGCTTGGGGTCAGTGGTTTGACGAAAGGGCTCAAGCTGCTTTTCGAACGGCAGCGTCCTGAAGATATTGCGGCTTATGATGGCACGGGGTTTAGTTTCCCGAGTGGTCATACGACGGGAGCAATCACGTTTTATGGTTTTGTGATATATTTGGTCGTGATTAGCCGATTAAGCAAAGGGTGGAAGTGGGGATTAATGGATTTCTTGCGATATGGATTTTGTTAGTCGCCTTGAGTCGAGTGTTTGTTGGGGGGCATTATATCACGGATATTGTGGCAGGGTTAGCGATTGGCCTTGCATGGTTGCTTATTTGTATCGCAGCTTTGGAGCTGTTGAGACGCCGATAGATAAAAAATTAAATCGTTTAAAATTTTTTCGTTTAATAGCCTCTTAATCGTGGGAATAGGTTTGGCAGCTGGATGTCGAATTCATAACACGAGCTGGTCGTGAATAGGTTGTGGGAGACGGTTCAGCACGATAAATGATTAGGAGGGTAGCGATGCGATTTGCGGGTGTCGGGTTAGTGATGCTAGCCGCTATATGTTGGGGTGTAACAGGCGGAATTGCTGATATATTAATGTCTAAAGGGTGGAGTCCACTTGTCATTTCATTTTATCGAGGGGCGATAGGGCTTACCTTTTTCCTCGTATGGTTACTGTTTTTCATCAAACGTAATTGGATCATCTCACGTCGTTTCTTTGTTTGGTCCTTTTTAGCGGGTATTGGTGTGGCAGGTAACTTCACGTTTTATTTCTTCAGTATTCAAGCTTCGAGTATAGCGGTTGGTGCGACGTTAATGTACACCGCGCCTATCTTCGTATTGTTAGTGTCCTTTTTATTCAAATTAGAACAGTCCACATGGTTTAAGTGGGGTTGTATTGCCTTGGTCCTCGCCGGGATAGCTCTTCTAACAGGTGCTTACAAACCTGGTGCGATTTCTGTGAGTCTACTCGGTGTCTTAGCCGGGCTTGCCTCAGGTATCTCCTATGCGTTGTTTATTTTCGGGTTTAAAAATGCCGCGTCCTTCGGGAAATCGCCGCTCATTTTAACTTTCGCTTTCCTCTCATTTTGTTTTATTCTTTTCTTCTTTGTTGATCATGAAGAAGCTGCTGAAGTGGTATCGTCAAGTGATGTATGGTGGTTTATATTATTAGGCATCTTGGGTGCTGGTGTATCCTTTATCTTGTATTTAGTTGGCCTAAGAATGACGACTCCAACGACCGCGTCCATGGTGGCCATGTTAGAGCCTGTCGTCGCGTCGTTATTCGGCGTTGTTCTTCTAGGTGACCATTTAAGCCTCATCCAAGTTCTTGGTATGGCATTGATTCTAGTGACGATTTCGTTGCTTAGTTTGAAGCAGTCGGATGGATAATTGATGCAATTCACATGGCTGAGGCTGTATAATAACATCAAAATAACCAATAGGAGAGATAGTTATGAATACGATGCGAATGTGGGTGAATATGCGCGATAGTTTTTGGTTTCTACCGACCATTTATAGTTTGTTGGCGCTGATTGCCGTGAGTTGTTCTAATATCATTGATACCTTTTTGATTCCGATGATTAAAGATGTTATTCCATCGGGTTTATTTGTCAGTAGTAGTACAGCGTCGAGTTTATACAGTTCACTCATCACGGCGATTTTAACGATGATTACGATCAGTTTCTCAACGATTATGGTCGTCTTAACAACGTATTCAACACAATTTTCACCACGAACGTTACAAGATTTTATGAAAAGTCGCGTCACTCAACACGTATTAGGCTTCTTTTCGTTCGGTTTTATTTATACATTAATCAACCTATTAGTACTGGGAACGGATGGGCCTAAAGGGCTTGTCGGACCGTTTTCGACGGTGTTGATCGCGATTATTTCGCTTGGATTCTTTATTTTATTCATTCACCATTCGTCACGTTTTTTACAGGTGAATAATTTGATCGGCCAAATTCGCACGGATGCGTCTAAGCTTATTCAAAACACCTTTCGTGAAAAAGATTATACTGAAGCGACGGAATGGGATGAGGATGAGATTAATGCATGGAAACAAAATACCCCTCATGTCGTAAAAGCGAATGAATCAGGTTATTTACAAGGTGTCGAAATCGAAGGGCTGTTACAGTTCGCTAAACAACATAAACTGTTACTGTCGTCGGTGCATCAAGTCGGTGACTATGTCCAAAAGGGTGCACCAGCCTTTTATTATTGGAAGAAGGATGGAGAAGAAGCGGACGAGTCCGTTGAAGCGTGTACCCGCTATATTTTAGTCGGAAATGAACGGACAGACGTTCAAGATATCGAGTTTTCGGTCCAAAAACTGGTCGAAATAGCGGTGAAGTCGATATCACCAAGTATTAATGATCCTCATACGGCCGTAAACTGTATTAATCGAATCGGGTCGTTATTGTCAGAGCTTGCCTCTGTTCATCAGCCGATTCGTTACTATGCCGATCAAGACGGCGAGCTCAGATTTATGATGGAGCCGAAAAAATTCGAGGATTACTTGTACAAGAGCTTTTATCAGATTCGTTTGTATGGTAAAAAAGATTTAACTGTCATGGATGCGATGCTTCAAGCGCTTTACCGCATTGCGATCACGAATGAGGAACATATTAAGCAAGATACGTGGGCATTCGCAACCTATGTCATCGAATCGACCGATATAGATGAAATGCATCAGCTCGACTATGAACGGTTTTACGAAACATGCCATAAAATAGCCGATGTCTGTGATGAAGACCTGTCACCGCATTTAACGTAGGGTTGGGTTATGATGATAAAATAAGAACGGTGTAACATGGTAAAAGTAGTTAAATGGATCTTTCTTGATGCATTATTATGTAGAAATAAACCTGAATGATTTCCTGCTAGGACATATCATTCAGGTTTCGTTTGTATAATGTCGACCACTGAAGCAATATGACAGGATTAACCTTCTCTTAATCCTAAATACCTGATTTGTTTATGACCGACCTTCGCGATATAGATATCGCTTTTTTCTACCGTCTCATAGATTTTAGTGCCAACGTCTAATTGAGTAGCAGTGTAATTATCAAAATCAGCACGATCGTTAGTCTGTACTTTAATCTCGCCAATTTCATCGCCTAAAGTTAAGTCTTCTTCATTAACCCATTCAATATTTTCCGCGTTACTATATACAATATCGTCCAACATAAAAATGTCCGCATTTTCATTCTCTGCTAAAATCTCTTCAGGCGTTAGATTATCAATCACTGTCTCTTCTGATACTGTTTGATTGCTACAGCCTACCATGACGACTGATAACAATAAGACAACAGATAAGGTTTTTTTAACCATCACAACCTACTCCTTTTAGACAATAGACGCGGGGCAAAAGGTTATAGTTTCAGTTTATCATAATTTATTGACCTCAAGAGGGGTGAAGTCGCTCTGGAGACTGTTATCTTTAGGTTACACAAAAATAATTGTTACTTATTTCCTGAAAATCAAAGCATATATCTTGAATTTAAGATAATGAAATTGTTAAGATGGTATTTGTGTTAAGAAAGAAGGTGAAGGTATGGGATTGCTAGACCGATTATTTGGAAACAATAAAACAAAAGAAGAAACAAAGGAGAATGATACTATGTCTAACGTCAAATTAGCGATCGTATTTTACAGCATGAGTGGTACTAACTATCAATTAGCGAAATGGGCGAAAGAAGGCGCAGAAGAACAAGGTGCAGAAGTTAAAATTCTTAAAGTAGAAGAGCTTGCACCACAATCTGTGATTGAAGAAAACGAAGCATGGAAAGCAACAGTTGATGCAACATCAGATGTCCCAGTTGCGACATCAGACGATATTGAGTGGGCTGATGCGATTATCTTCAGTACACCAACACGTTTCGGTAACTTACCTTCACAAATGAAACAATTCTTAGATACACAAGGTGCGCTTTGGGCTAGCGGCAAGACAGTTAACAAAGTCGTCAGTGGTATGAGCTCAGCGCAAAACCCTCATGGTGGTCAAGAAGCAACAATCTTATCCCTATACACATCTATGATGCATTGGGGCGCGATCATTGCAGCACCTGGTTATTCAGACGGCTCAATCTTTGCTGCTGGCGGTAACCCGTACGGCACAAGCGTAACAGTCGATCAAGACGGTAACATTCAAGAAGATGCTGAAGCGGCTGTGAAGCACCAAGCGAAACGTACTGTTTCTATTGCAGAAGGCGTAAAAAACGTATAATCAATATGATGTTGAGAAAAGGTCCAATCCTACGGGGTTGGGCTTTTTTTGTGATTTTAAATAAAAATCCCCTGACCTTCTCAAAACAATTTGAAGAAGATTGGGGGGATAGGTGTTTATGATAAGTTATAAGCGATCGAATACGTTTTCCAACCGCCGTCTAAATTACGTGCTGTATATCCGTGGTTCGTTAAAATTTTCGTTGCTAGATAGCCGCGTAAGCCCGCTTGGCACATCGTATGAATGACGCGGTCTTGCGGAAGCTCATCGAGTCGATCTCTCAGTTCATCTAATGGAATATTAATCGCGCCAGGAACGGTGCCATGTTCGACTTCATCTGGCTCTCGAACATCGACTAAATAATCGCCTTGGCGAATGACGTTAGTAGCATCATGCCATTGGATTGTTTCAATGTCACCTTCCATAATGTTGGTCGCGACGTAGCCTAGCATGTTCACCGGGTCTTTGGCTGATGAGAACGGTGGTGCGTATGCCAATTCTAAGTCTGGTAAGTCCTTCACAGTCAATCCACCTTTGATCGCTGTTGCTAGCACGTCAATTCGTTTGTCGACACCTTCTTGCCCGACAATTTGAGCACCGTAGATATGACCGTCCTCTTGGTTGAATAGTAGCTTCATCACAAGTGGGGTCGCACCTGGATAGTAACCCGCGTGTGATCCTGGGTGAATGTGCACAGCTTGATAAGGCATATTCATGTGTTGTAAACGTTTTTCGTTAAGCCCTGTTGCCGCAACGGTGTAATCAAATACTTTCACGATGGACGTGCCGAGTGTACCGGGATACGTTTCGTTTTTGCCGTAAATATTATTTGCGACAATCCGACCTTGTCGGTTAGCAGGCCATGCGAGTGGCACCATAATCGGCTGGCCGGTTGAATAATCTTTGACTTCGACGGCATCCCCTAAGGCGTAAATGTGTTCATCGCTTGTTTGTAATTGATCGTTTACGATAATGCCACCGCGCTCGCCGACTGATAAACCAGCTTCGGATGCAAGATTGCTTTCCGGGCGTACGCCAATTGATAGAATGACCATATCAGTCGTGATTTTTTCGCTATCTTCTAAAATAATGGTTTGGCCGTTTTGTTCAAATTGTTGTACGCCATTTTCAAGGACAAGGTTAATCCCTTTATCGCGTAATTCTTGGTGAACGACGGCGGCCATTTCAGGGTCAATTGGTCCCATTACTTGAGATGCTTTCTCGAGAACTGTGACATCAATGCCACGGTCGACTAAGTTTTCTGCCATTTCAAGTCCGATGAAGCCGCCGCCAATGACTACGGCTTTGGATGGTTGGTTATGATCGACAAATCCTTTTATGCGATCTGTGTCTGGAATATTTCTTAAGGTGAAGATGTTCGCGTCCTCAATGCCTGGAATAGGCGGTACGATTGGTTTAGCACCTGGCGATAAGATGAGATAGTCATATGACTCTTCTGTAACCTCACCTGTTACCATATGTTTGGCTGATATCATTTGGTTCGTTCGGTCAATAGACGTGACTTCTGTTTGGTTGCGAATATCCAATTGATAACGTTGTGACATGCCTTCAACGGTTTGAACGAGTAGGTTGTCACGGTCTTGTATTGTTTCCCCGATGTAATAAGGCAAACCACAATTAGCGAATGAAATGTATTCGCCTCGCTCGAACACAATAATTTCACTCTCTTCATCCAAACGTCTTAAACGAGCAGCAGCTGTTGCGCCACCTGCGACGCCACCTACAATAACAATTTTGTTAGACATTGAGCATCCTCCTTGATTTGTGTTGATACCTTTAGCGTAACTTATATACCCATGCAGGTATATAAGTTCAGGGCAGAAAGTCGTGATAATTGTGTGACAAGTAAAATTCGGAAATGAATCACGTCCATATTTCCCGGGAAATGTTTCGACACAATACACCATTTTCTATAAACAGTTAAGTTTATTTCCAATTTGTGATAGTATAAAGATATAAGAATAGTTCGAAAATGGGGGGTGGTCTAGATGGAAAAAAACCGTAATCAAAAGAAAGTGGATGACGAAGAAGTGGATATTGACTTGAGTGACGAATTTAGGTTAGATAAGGATGATTGGATTGGTCGAAAGCATCCTGGGTTCGCAGGTGATAATCAAGTAGCGGGTGAAAAGGGCTCGACATACCAAAGGAGTGGTGGCATGCTTTTACCGGAACGATTAAGGTTATTAGCGACAAAAGCTGAAAAGGGAACGGTTCCAATGTCGATTGCCTCGCGTGTTAACTTAGGCCTTGCTGGATCGGTGTTAATGGAATTAGCCTTACGTGAAAAGGTGAAGCTCGGAAAGAAATCTAAATTGACCGTTATCGACTCAGAACCGACGGGTGTTGACTATCTAGATACCGCGCTTAGACAAATCGCTCATGCAGGCAAAGAACGGAAAGCGAAATATTGGGTGCAAAAGCTTGGGGGCAACCTATTGTTAGACCAAGTATCATCAAAGTTAGTAACGGACGGTGTTCTTCAAGATGATAGTTATCGTTGGTTAGGTTTAATAAAAGTACGACAATACCCGATTGTACAAATTGAAGACGTCATGAGCTTAAAAAAAGATGTGCGTGAAGCTGTTTTTACAGAAAATATTGATGACATCGAAGATCATCGAAGGTTAATGTTGCTTGGACTACTCAATACGTGTCAGCTAACACCGAAACTATTTTCGCGTGATGAACGAAAAGAAGCGAAGAAACGGATTAAAACGATTATGGAAAGTGACGCATTGGCGAAGTCGGTATCAGAAGCGGCGCAAGCGGTTGAAGCCGCTGTTATGGGGGCTACAGCAGGGGCAGTTGCAGCAAGTAGTGCGTCGTCGTAATAGGTTAAAGGGTGAGTAGAATTGAAAAAAGCGATAATCGTACTAGTGATAGGTGCTGTGTTGAGCGCTGTATCCATTCAGCCATTATATTTAATGGGGCAGGAAGTATGGTTACAGCAACAAGTGAATGCCAAGTACACGATCGAAACAGTTTATCACCCTGTTGATCAAACGACCGATGCATTTCACGATATGTTGTATTTACAAGATGGCCAGATGACTCCGTTTGCGAATATGAGTCGTGCGGTAGTCATAAATGGTGAGCGTGTTAACAGTTACGACGGATTCATGAACCACGTGAATGATGGTGAGGCAAACCAGTTATCCCGAACCGTGTCATTTTATGAAACAGATGTCACGATTCGGGATACATTTCATGATGTGAGTCGTGCTGATGTACGGGAAAAGGCGCAAGTTGATGTTATGATCAATGGTCACAATTACGCCGGTTCGTCAGAGCTAGAAATCCGACCGACGTATTTAGATAACAATCGATATCATGGCTACATTGGTATGTTAAAGATGACTGAACGTGCGACAGATGAAGAATCACTCGTTATCATTCAGCGTTTATTTGGCCACCCAAGAACAGTCGCAGAAGAAGAATATTCGTGGAAAGCAATCACGGTAAACGCAAATGGTGATGTTGAGACGGAAATTTTTACACGCGACGAGCTAGATAATCCAGCTTATCACGGTGACATGATTAATCAAGCGACAGTCTTGCCAATGTCATTAGGCTATCGTTCTAATGTGTTACACATGTATCCGACTTTGTTTTACCCATTTTTATATCCGTTTGGGACGATGCTGGTTGGTTCAGTCATGGTTGTCATTGGTATGAGGTTGTGGAAGACGCGTTAATGTTTTATAGTATATGACTAAAAGAATCGGTTCTAATTAAGTGTTAAAAAATGAGTCGTGGAAAAGGTGACGTTCATGGAAGTTTTCAAGGAATATTTAACAAAGGTTGATAACCGAGACCAACGTGAGCGCATGGAAACATTGTTCGGTTGGGTTCAGGACACATTCCCGCAACTTGAACCAGTCATTAAATGGAATCAACCGATGTTTCAAGATCATGGCACATTTATTATCGCGTTTAGCATGGCGAAGCATCATATGTCGGTTGCGCCGGAGCGTGAGGTGTTGGAGCGATTTTTAGGAGAGATAAAAGAATCGGGTTACGAGACGACGAAACAGCTGATTAAGATTAAATGGAAAGAGCCCATAGATTACGCCTTATTAGAGAGAATCATAGCATTCAATATTGAAGATAAGAAAGATTATGATAAATTTTGGCGATAGATGGTTAACTTCGATGCGAATTTTTCTACCTATTTAGACAAATTAGGCCAAAGTGTCTATATCATGGACGAATAACTAGGTAATAATGATTGTCGAACTAGATGCATTTGATATACTTAAAGTGTAAGAGGTGTTGATCACTTCTTTGAAAGATTCGACTAAGGAGGAATCGTCTATGGCTAAATTACAAGACAAGGTTGCGTTGATTACAGGTGGTGCATCAGGAATTGGTGCTGAAACAGCTCGTTTATTTGCGAAAGAAGGCGCCAAAGTAGTGATTGCTGACTTGGATGAAGAGAAAGGTCAAGCAGTGGTCGATGAGCTTAAAGGAAACGGTACTGAAGCAGCATTTCATCGTGTGAATACGACGAAAGAAGATGATGTTGTGTCGGCATTTGATGATGCAGCGAAAACATTTGGTCAAATTGATATCGTCTTTAACAATGCAGGTATTGGTTCACAAGGTCCAACGCATGATTTAGAGTACGATGATTGGCGCAAGACAGTTGGCGTGGATTTAGATGGCGTCTTTTTAGTAGCGCGTGAAGCGATTCGTAAAATGCGTGAATCAGGTGGCGGTACCATCGTCAATACGGCATCTATGTACGGTCACGTAGGCGCTCCGCAAACAGCTGCTTATAACGCGGCTAAAGGTGGTGTGGTTAACCTGACGCGTTCACTAGGTGTGGAATACGCTGAAGAAAACATCCGCATTAACGCCCTTTGCCCAGGTTTCGTGGATACGCCAATCTTACCGCCAGAAAGTAAAGAAGCGTTAGCTGAAGCGACGCCAGTTAAACGTTTAGGTCAGCCAGACGAAATTGCGAAATCTGTCTTATTCTTAGCAAGCGATGATTCTTCCTTCATGACAGGTGCTAGTTTAATCGTCGACGGCGGCGTGACAGCGCAATAAATCTAAAAAAGGGAAATCTCATGTCGTATGAGATTTCCCTTTTTATATGAGTTTTGATTCAGATGACTTCATTTCTACATTGCTTCTTTTATGCCTTTTTGAATAAGCCACCAATTAGCTGGATAACTGACTAAGAAACCAAGAATCATAGCAATTTGCATCATAAACCAAAAAGTCGGTTCTACTGGAGTTGGTGGATTTGAGAAAAGTAAATAATGAACAACTGCCATCCACCCGAACATACCAATTTGGAAAGTGACTACTGACCAAGTATCGGCTTTAATTGCTGATTTAAAGGCGTGGAATTTATGTTTGTTTTGTTGCATTGGATAAATAGCTAAAAATTGAAAGATAATGCCAAACAGATAAGCTAATATAAACTCAACTAAATAATGGGCGAATAGAGTCGACCCAGCAATGGTCATACCAGTCAATGCTACAATGGGAACACCTACGATGTCACCAAATGTACAACCGCCAGCACAATGACTAGCCGAAACAAATATCTTTGCTGATTGTTGACGTTCATCTTCTTGATTCGAGTCTTTCGCTTTTAATCGTCCCCACTTGAAATAGGTCCAGATCGCAAAAGGTCCAAAAAACCAGCCATTAATCGGCCAAATAATATTCATGATGGTCATCATTTGTGGATGTTTGTATACATCGAAGGCGATAATAATAAATGACACTATGCCAATAACTAAAGCAATCCATGAAATGGTTGTTAACATAAGAGTACATCCCTCCTCTTAATCGTGTTGTACCCTTTAGTAAATGAAACGAAACAGGGACGTTAAGCAAAAGTTATAGTTGTCAATCCAACGTTTCATACCATTTGCGAACCGTGTCGTCATCTTCATGATTAATAAATAATTGTTCATTTTCAGTAGCGACATAAAGAACAGGTTAGTGTTCGCCTCTTAGAAACAGTCTTGCAGATCCATATTGATCGACGCGAAAATGACCTTTTGCTAAGTTCTGAATCGCGAAACCATTCGTTCGAATTAATACATCTGGCATCTCCTCAAGCAACTGTACTTCTTCAATATCTGATTGTGACCATTCAACTCCATACAATCCAGAAACGGTAAACTGTTTGTCGGTGATGGTGACTTGATTTGGTTGAAAGGCCCAAATGGTGAGGCCTGTAATGCCAACGATTAACACCACAGCAACGCTTCCTGTAATCCAGTATCCTCGCTTGCGCTTCGATTCAATTTCATAGCGTTGAATCCAAACAATCCCAATTAAACTGTATAGTAATAATACGGAAAAACCAATTTCCATGCCATAGGGTATAGGTAAGAAGCTGACAATGAACGTCACGAATAAAATGATAAAAGTATGTAATAAGTAGCGTTTAATCGCATCTGTGTATCCGCTCTGGATCAGTTGCTGCTGTTCTTCTTTTGAACGATTGGCAAATCCACTAATTAGCGTGAAATCGTTTCGTTTATAAACGAGAAACGTTAATCCACCCATAATGATTAAGGTAAACCCCATAACGATACTATAAATAATCATGCCTTCTGACACGGTCGACCACCTCTTACGTTATTTTATTGAAAACCGACAATATCAAATGACCGATTATTTCTATAATTATCGATTGCTCGTTTGATATAAGGAATCGTATTGTCTGGTAGTTGATTTAGGGGGTGCCATGATAAGTCATCACATTTGTGTGGCTCCATGTTCGTGATCTCGCCTTCCCAATCTTCAGCCGATAAGAAAAAGTCAATGCGCTCGTCATCTGACTGGCGGTGCATCACCCCAACCATGGAAAAATCGTCATAAGGAATCGTGACGCCACCTTCTTCTAACACTTCTCGTTGTGCAGCTTGAATGACGTCTTCACCGCCATCTAAATGACCAGTTAATACACTGTAGTTGCCATCTTGATAACCTGTGTTATAACGTCTTAGTAAAAGCACGTGACCATCTTGAATTAAAAATACATGAACAGCTGCGAGTAACGTAAAACGATTTTTACTCATAAATATCACCTCGCTGGTTCTGGTGGCGTAGAGATTACAAGTTTAGACAATAGCTACTGGAGTAGGCATTTTGCGGATTTCAAACGTTTCTATTAAGGTGAAAACATATGACTAATAAAAAGGAAGCCATCATAAGAATGGCTTCCTTTTTTAATAGCTTTTATTTGTTTTTATTAACTGATGCATCATGGATAGAATTAACGGCTGCTTGTAGAGCTGCGTCAAACTGTTCTTTTGTTTGATTGACGTTTAGCTCTGTCACAAGGGCACGAGAGAAACTTGCGATTAAACCGATGTGGTCTTTAAGTCGTTTGTTTGCTTCTTCGCGTGAGTAACCACCTGATAGTGCCACAACGCGGACAACATTTGGATGGTCGATTAATTCTTTGTAATGGTTTGGTACTTCTGGGATTGTTAGCTTAAGCATGACGTATTGATCGTCGTTAAGTGCGTTTAGATGCTTAAGGATTTCGTCTTTCAAAATCTCTTCTGATTTTGCTTTGTCAGAGCTGTTAATGTCGACTTCTGGCTCGATAATTGGCACTAAGTCAGCTTCAATGATTTGTTTACCAATTTCGAACTGTTGGTCAACGACAGCTTTGATCGCTTCTTCGTTTGGTTCATGAACGACAGAACGCATTTTCGTACCGAAGATATTGCGCTCATTGGCACGGCGAAGTGTTTCGTCTAAGTCATGGATTGGCTTCATAAGTTGTACACCGTTTTCTTTGTCAGCTAGTCCTTTGTCGACTTTTAAGAACGGAACGATGCCTTGGCTTGCAAGGTAGTCAGCTGTGTATTGACCTTCGATTTCGCGGTCCATTGTCTGTTCGAATAGGATAGCACCAAGGATCTGCTCTGAGTTAAACGCTGGTGATGTGATGATGCGTGTACGCATTTGGTGTACTAAATCGAACATCTCATCTTCGTTTGAATATTGATCTTCTGTGACGCCATATCCTGCAAGTGCCTTAGGTGTACTGCCGCCACTTTGGTCAAGTGCTGCAATAAACCCTTGCCCGTTCTTCATTTTGTCAAAATGTTTTTGATTCATGATATTCACTCCTAAAAATACTTAATCTTGTCTCACGTAATTCCATTTTAACATTGAATGGCTTGAAATGGTACGAGAAAGCAACGAACTTTCGTCATATTCGATACTTTTTTCTATTAAGTGTTGCGAAATGCAAAAAAATGTTTCGTTTCATGGTGAATAAATAGGCTTAATTTGAGTTTCTTGATATGATTATAAATAGTTAAAATTTTATGACAGTATGTGGCTAAGGTAAGGGGGACATGGTGTGATTACGTTTGAGCATGTAACGAAACAGTTTGAAGACGGGACTGTCGCTGTTAAGGATATGAATTTTTCGATTGAAAAAGGCGAGTTTTTCGTCTTGATTGGCCCTAGTGGTTGTGGGAAGACGACGACGCTTAAAATGATGAATCGCCTGATTCCATTAACGAAAGGGACGATTTATGTCGATGAGAAGCGAATTAGTGATTATGAGATCAATGAATTACGTTGGAATATGGGGTATGTGTTGCAACAAATCGCGTTGTTTCCGCATATGACAATCGAGGAAAATATTGCGATTGTCCCAGAGTTAAAGCAGTGGAGTAAAAGTGATGTGCAGTCACGTGTTACGGAACTCCTGCAAATGGTCGGGCTTCATCCTGAAACATATCGTTATCGTTATCCGCATGAACTATCGGGCGGCGAGCAGCAAAGGGTTGGGGTTATTCGAGCTTTGGCGGCTGACCCTGATGTGATATTAATGGATGAGCCGTTTAGTGCGTTAGATCCAATTAGTCGAGATAAGTTGCAAAATGACTTAATTGACTTGCGCGAAAAGATTAATAAAACAATTATTTTCGTGACGCATGATATTCAAGAAGCGATGAAGCTAGGGGATCGGATTTGTTTGATGCAGGATGGTGAAATGGTGCAATTAGGCACACCGCATGAGTTGATTACGAATCCAGCGAATGAGTTTGTCGAACAATTCGTTGGTGCATCGTACGGGTTGCAAGCAGGTTTTGATTTGCGTGATGTGTTAGAGCCAGTGGAAATTAGTTATGATCCACCTCGTGTGATTGATGTCAGTGCCACGTTGGAAGAGACGTTAACAGCTTTGGCACAAGATGATTTAATTTATGTGCAAGAAGATGATGACACCATTGGCATGATTAATCGACAACAAATGATTGAATACGTATCAGCATCCCTAACAGAAGGAGGGGAGCGTGATGTCTGATTTATGGACGGTATTTCAAAATAGGCAAGGGGAACTGTGGCAAGCACTAATCGAACATATTCAAATCTCGTTCATTGCATTGTTTTTTGCTGTGCTTATTGCCGTGCCGCTCGGGATTTATTTAACCCGAAAAGGACGAATTGCAGAACCGATTATTGGGGTGGCAGCTGTCGCGCAAACGATTCCGTCATTGGCACTGCTTGGTTTGTTTATCCCGCTTTTCGGTATTGGTAAAGTCCCCGCGATTATTGCGCTCGTGTTGTATGCGTTACTTCCGGTGTTGCGGAATACATATACCGGGATTTTGGAAGTGGACCGTTCGTTAATTGAAGCGGCGACAGCGATGGGCATGAATACGAAGAAACGGCTTATGAAGGTCGAACTGCCCATTGCGATGCCGGTTATTATGGCAGGTATTCGAACGTCGATGGTGTTGATTGTCGGGACAACGACGATCGCGGCTTTAATCGGTGCGGGTGGCTTAGGTGACTTAATCTTGCTCGGGATTGACCGAAATAACACGGCATTAATTGTTTTCGGTGCGATTCCTGCGGCGTTATTAGCGCTTATCTTTGACCGTTTATTGCGTAAGATGGAAACTTTCTCGTTTAAGCAGTCGATTTTAACGATGGTCGTGATTGTGCTTATCTCGTTGTTATTTATTGTTGTGCCATATGTGACAGGAACTGATGATGACACGATTGTGATTGGCGGTAAGCTCGGGACAGAGCCAGAAATTTTGATTAATATGTACGAGCTATTAATTGAAGATGAGACGGATCTAAATGTCGAACTCGAGACAGGGTTAGGGAAAACATCATTCGTCTTTAATGCGCTTGAAACGGGAAGTATTGATGTATATCCTGAATTCACAGGAACAGCTTTGACGCAGTTTTTAGATGAAACAGCTGATAGTAATAATGCGGAAGTTGTATACAATCAAGCGCGAGCCGGTCTGTTAGAAGAGTATGACATGCGTTTTTTAGAACCGATGGCGTTTAACAATACGTACACGCTTGCGACGACGGAACAATTTGCGAGTGAATACAATTTAGAGACGATTTCAGATTTACAATCAGTCGAAAACGAGATCGACGCTGGCTTCACATTAGAATTTAGCGACCGTCAAGATGGTTACCTTGGTATTCAAGATGTGTACGGTCTTGAATTCCCGGATGTGACCACGATGGAACCACAGCTTCGTTATACCGCGATTGAAGAAGGCGATATTAATTTAATGGATGCGTATGCGACAGATGGCGAACTGCGACGTTATAATCTTGTCATGTTAGACGATGACCAAAATTTATTCCCGCCATATCAGGGAGCGCCGTTATTACGCGCCGAGACATTGGACAAACATCCTGAATTAGAAGAGGTTCTGAATCAACTTGGTGGTAAAATTTCAGGTGATCAAATGCGTGAAATGAACTATCAAGTAGGCGCTGAAGGACGAGCACCTGAAGAGGTTGCACGCGAGTATTTAGTAGAAGAAGGATTGTTAGATGAGTAAGAGGAGGTCGTGATATGAAACAATCAGCCCAAACAATTATTGATCAACTTGGATTAGAGCCTCACCCAGAAGGAGGCTTTTTCCGAGGGACGTATCAATCAGATTTAGTGACAGACGCCAGTGGTGCAGAACGATCGTTATATACGAGTATTTATTTCTTATTACGGTCACAAGACGTCTCCCATTTTCACCGATTGCAGTCTGATGAATTGTGGTACTTTCATGGCGGCAGTCCGTTGTATGTGCATACGATTAGTCCAGGCGGCGAGTATCAAAAGCATAAACTCGGTTTGGATTTGGAGAATGGGGAAACGCCGCAGTTATTAGTCCCGAAACATACCATTTTTGGCTCGTCAGTCGTTGAGGCCGACACCTATTCACTCGTCGGCTGTATGGTCGCGCCAGGGTTTGATTTTGCGGATTTTGAGTTGTTTGATGAAGAGGATTTGTTGGAGCAATACCCTGAACATGAAGACGTGATTAAGATGTTGACGCCGGATGAGTAATGAATTGTTTGTTTGGTGTGTCTAACGTGATTCCGGGCAGTTCAATTTAATTGAATGCGTCCGGAATTTTTTGTATCTATTATTTTGAGTGCAATACTCAGTTGAAATGAGGTTTTCTTACTTTTAAATCAACGAGAACTGTTATATAATAAGAAATAGAATTGTAGCGAAAAATGTAAAAAAACTTTAAGTATAGGAAGATCGACATGAGCCATGAGCAGAATAAAACAGACGTCATTTTAATCGGGGCAGGTATTATGAGTGCGACTCTAGGTACGATGTTAAAAGAATTGCAACCTGATTGGAATATTACAGTTTTTGAACAATTGGATAAGCCAGGTGATGAAAGCTCGAATGAATGGAATAATGCTGGAACGGGTCACGCTGCTTTATGTGAATTAAACTACACGAAAGAACAGGAAGACGGTTCTGTAGATATTCAAAAGGCCATTAATATTAATGAGCAGTTTCAGGTGTCGAAGCAGTTTTGGTCTTATTTAGTGAACCGACAGCTCATTGAACGTCCGGAAGAGTTCATTATGCCGCTACCGCATATGAGTATGGTGCGCGGGCGTGATAATATTGAGTTTTTACGCAAGCGTTATGAGAAAATGTCTAATCATCCGTTGTTTGATACGATGGAGTTTTCTGAAGACCCAGAGCAGTTAAAAGAATGGTTCCCGCTTATCATGGAAGGGCGTCAAGATCAAGAACCAATGGCTGCAACGAAGATCGACGGTGGCACGGATGTGAATTTCGGTGCGTTGACGCGTAAGTTGTTTGATCATTTAACAGACCAAGGTGTTGATGTGCAGTATCACCAAAACGTCGATGATTTGACTCAAAACGCTGATGGTTCTTGGGATGTGAAAGTGCGTCATCTAAGATCAGGAGATATTCAACATCATACAGCGAAGTTTGTGTTTATTGGTGCAGGTGGCGGAAGCTTACATTTATTACAAAAGTCGGGAATTCCTGAGAGTCGAGGGATTGGTGGCTTCCCTGTTAGTGGCCTATTCATGGCATGTAATAACCCTGAAGTGGTCGAGAAGCATTATGCGAAAGTTTATGGTAAAGCACCAGTAGGCGCACCTCCGATGTCAGTTCCGCATTTGGATACGCGGTTTATTAACAATGAGAAAACATTATTATTTGGACCATTCGCTGGTTTTTCACCACGTTTCTTAAAGACAGGTTCATTAACGGATTTAGTGACATCAGTTCGTCCAAGTAATATGATGACGATGTTGTCAGCGGGCGCGAAAGAGATGGGCTTAACGAAATATTTAGTCTCACAAGTGATGCAGTCGAAAGAACAGCGTATGGAAACGTTACGCGAATTCGTGCCTGATGCGAAAAGTGAAGACTGGGATATTGTCGTTGCCGGCCAACGCGTGCAAGTGATTAAAGATACAGAAGCGGGCGGAAAAGGAACGCTTCAATTCGGTACAGAAGTCGTTAGCTCACAAGATGGGACGATTTCCGCGTTATTAGGTGCTTCACCAGGCGCTTCAACTGCTGTCAACGTCATGTTAGAAGTGATGGAAAATTGCTTCCCTAGTTATATGGATCAGTGGGAGTCGAAGCTTAAAGAGATGATCCCATCATATGGATCGTCGTTACGTGATCAACCAGAGTTGATTCGTCATGTGCACGATAAAACTGGAGAAACACTCGGGTTAACGCAACCGAAGGCTTATTCATAACTTTTAATAACGAGTAACACTGAGCTTAAGAGAAGAAGCTCAGTGTTTTTTTATATCAATTACTCACTTATTAAATAAATCGCTTAAGTTTTGAGATAAATCGAAGGGGTTTTGAAATAACTAGCTCTAGTTATTTCAAAACTAAAGGCAGTTATTTCAAAACTAAAGGCAGTTATTTAAAAATTTAGCGCGGTGAATGATTAACGTTTTGTTAACTAATGACAATTCCGTGAACGTGAGTTATAATAAAGAAGTTCTGAATCACCTTTCATCTAAGAAAGGGGTTTTTTTATGATTACATTACATAATGTCAGCAAACGATTTGGATCGTTCGAAGCGATCGAATCGGTATCGTTAAGCATTAAATCAGGCGAAATTTACGGTATTATTGGTGCGAGTGGCGCTGGGAAATCGACGTTATTACGACTGATGAATTTCATCGAAAAACCTGATGCTGGAGACGTTATCATTGGTGATGAAACGTTAAATCACATGAGGGGCAAACGGATCCGACAAGTAAGACAATCAGTGGCGATGATTTTCCAAGGGTACAATTTAGTTGGTAATAAAACGGTATACGATAATGTCGCTGTGCCGTTAGAGTTGGCGAAAGTGCCGAAACACGATCATGAAGAACGTGTATTAGAAAGTTTGCGCTTCGTCGGACTTGAAACATTAAAAGATCAGTACCCTGGTCAATTAAGTGGCGGGCAAAAACAACGGGTCGCGATTGCGAGAGCGATTGTGAATCAACCGACTGTGCTTCTGTGCGATGAGCCCACGTCATCGCTCGATCCAAATACGACAGCAGAAGTGCTCGAAGTATTACAGCGGATAAATCGAGCGTTTGGCGTCACGATCGTCATTGTGAGTCACGAAATGGACGTCATCAAAAGCGTTTGTGAACGTGTCACAGTGATGGCGGGTGGTCGTGTTTATGACACAGTTGAAATCGAGCCGACAGGTGTAGGTAAGATGGAACAGAGCGCGGAAGGCTTTGTCGAGCGGTTGAAGTCGGGTGGTGAGCATCATGATACCTGATATTTTACTCGAATATCAAACCGAAATTTGGGTATCGATTGGCGAAACCTTTATTATGGTCGGTTTTGCGATTTTAGCAGCGTTATTAGTCGGTCTTCCGATTGGGACGTTTTTATTTTTGTGTCGCAAAGGGCAATTATTAGAAAACCAGGCCGTTTTCTCGTCATTAAACTTAATCGTCAATATCATCCGTTCGTTCCCGTTTCTACTACTTGTCATCTTTTTAATTCCGTTCACGCGGTTTGTGATGGGAACAGCCATTGGAACCGCAGCTGCGACAGTTCCGATGACGATCATTGCGATTGCCCATTACTCGCGTCTTGTCGAGCAGTCTTTGCTTGATGTTCCGAGAGGTGTGATCGAGGCAGCGGTTTCGATGGGAGCTTCTGTTAAAGATATTATTATTAAATTTCTATACGTCGAAGCTCGTTCGGCACTTGTCTTAAGTATGACAACATCGACGATTAGCTTTATATCGTATTCGACGATTATGGGTGTCGTCGGTGGCGGTGGTATCGGAGATTTCGCGATTCGCTATGGTTACCAACAATTTCAAACTGATTTGATGATTTATATTATCATTATTATGGTGATATTTGTGCAATTCATTCAATATGCTGGCATTACATTAGCAAGAAAAATAGACAAACGATAAGGGGAGATTGTAAATGAAAAAATGGTTAATGCTCATGATGGCTGTTTTAATCACGGTTTTAGTCGCTTGTGGCGGCGGTGATGATAGTGAAAACGCGGGCGAATCAGATAATGAATCAACGAATGAAGCTAGTAATGAATCGACTGACAACAATAATAGTGAAGAAGAAACGCAAACAATCAGAGTGGCATCTGTTGAATCACCGATGACAGATGTTGTTGAAATTGCCAAAGAGAATCTTGCAGAAGAAAACATTGAAGTTGAATTAGTTGAAATGGGCGATTACATTCAACCGAATGAAGCTTTAGCGAATGGAGAAGTCGATGCCAACTTCTCACAACACGTTCCATTCATGAAACAATATAACAACAATAAAGATGCGAACTTGACGGAAGTTCAGCCAATTTATTTTGCGAACTTTGGCCTTTATGCAAAAGAGTATGATAGTTTAGACGCTCTTCCAGATGATGCGACGATTGGTATTGCCAATGACCCGTCTAATATCGACCGCTCACTTCGTCTATTAGCATCCAATGACCTTATTGAAATGAAAGATACGGATAGTAATCAATACGGTTTAGATGATATTAAGGAAGATTCTCATAACTTTAGTTTCGAACAAGCGGGTATTGCAGCGTTAGCACGTTTATATGAAGACGTTGATGGTGTGATCTTGAACCCGACGCATGCGGGTAATATCGACTTAACACCAGCTGATGACGCGCTGGCGACTGAGGCAGAAGACAATAAATTTACGATTACATTAGTCGCGCGTGAAGATAATGCGGACTCAGAGTTAATTCAAAAATTAGCTGAGGCGATGACGAGCGAAGACGTTCGTGAATTTTTAGAAAATCGTGAAGGTGGCGCATCTGTCCCAGCCTTCTAAAAAGTGAATGGTTAGAAGTCCCTCTAGCATATAGTGTGCTAGAGGGATTTTTTATGTGGTGCTTGATTCAACTTTTGTCATAGTTGAACCAATCTTGTTTTAGCTTGAATCAAACTCAAAACGTGTTGCGCCAAAATGGTCGTTTGTTGCACCACATTTCAATCATAGACAAAAAGGAGCGGTCTGGATGAATGATGAAATCGTGACGATGACTTATGGGGATGTGACAGGGGATGGCATTCAAGATTGTGTGATGATTTGGGGGCGTCGACAAACGACAATCCCTTTTTGGAAAGATTTAACCTTAGTTGTCCAAGATGGTGTGACAGGGTATGTATATAGCACGCCATTAGACGATCATCATGGGTATGAACCTGTCCTATGGCTCGGTCGTCTAGCTGAAATGCAAGCAGAGCAGATTGTGGTGACCATTGCGACAGGGAGTAGTGGGGCAACGGTTAACGCTTATATTTACACGATTGATCAACACCATTTGCGACAGTTGTTTAGCAGTGATTACTACCAAAAAATGTACACATACCAAGTTCATTACCAAGATGATTATCGTGTTCATCTCACAAGTGATCGTAATAATTCGATTTATAGTATTGATTTATCTTTAAGGTCGAGCGAGTATTTAGATGATATTTATGACGCTGAAGGTCAATTGAAAAAGCCAGTTCAAGGTTGGGTGAATCCGATGAGTGGCTTTTATCCTGTTGATTATGATCGTGATGGTGTGTATGATTTATTAGTTTATCAACGGATTGCCGGGCTTTATAATGCAGATGCCCTCGGTTATGTGCAGAATGTGCTGGCGTGGAACGGCTCTATGTTTGAGTTGAATCAACAATTTGTATCTGTTTATGGTCACGATAAGGCATGATAACAGCTTTGGCGCTTTACTCAGGTGATGCGTCGATGAGAAGAAGGTCATCACGTAAATTTCCAGAAAAATCACTAAATCTTGAATAATTCTAAGCAATCGATACAATATGGTAGCATTTATTAAGTTCCTTAATGCAAGTTCGTCTCATCGACAATAAGTTAGATGAATGCTTGTTAATCACGTTTAAACCCGTTTGATTAAAAATGGTGCGCTCGTTATGATTAATTATGGAAACAATCGTTAACACCAATTTTGAAAGGAGTCGTTACCATTAACAATCAAACAGCAACACTGAATCCAACTGAGGCGCTAACGTTAGAAAAGCCAAGTGCTAAAGATGGATCAGCGATGTGGGAATTGGTAAACAAGTCATCTTTGGATCAAAACTCAGCTTATAAATATATTATGATGTGCGAATATTTCGCCGAAACATGTGTCGTTGCGAAAGAAGACGATCAAGTCGTCGGATTCGTAACAGCATTCATCCCCCCGGAAAGGCAAGATGTCGTGTTCGTTTGGCAAATTGGCGTCGATTCGTCGCAACGAGGTAAAGGACTGGCGTCTAAAATATTGAACGAATTAATTGAACGTGATGCTTGCCGTGACGTCCGCTATTTAGAAGCGACGGTTACTCCATCAAACGAAGCATCTCAAGCTTTATTTAAAAAATTTGCACGAGAGCATGATACAACATGCGAAGTCTCGGAATGCTTTCCTGAAGAACTATTCCCGAGTGATGAACATGAAGCGGAACTAAGCTTCTTAATCGGTCCGTTCGATAAGTAAAAAACAAGTATGAATCATTCGGTGTAAAGGATTATCTACTAATATACCCATATGGGTAAATTCAAGGAGGATAAACGTTGAAACAAACAGATTTGAACGTATTTGAACAATATGAATCAGAGGTGCGCAGTTATTGCCGTAGTTTTCCGACTGTATTTAACCGTGCTAAAGGATCGAAAATGTGGGATGAGCAAGGTCGTGAATATATTGACTTTTTCTCAGGTGCAGGTGCGTTAAATTACGGCCACAACAATGACCAAATGAAAGACGCACTCATCGATTACATTAAAGAAGATGGCATTACGCACTCGCTTGATAAAGCAACGACAGCAAAAGGTCAATTCATTGAAGCATTTAATGATATTATTTTGAAACCGCGTAACATGAATTATAAAATGATGTTCCCTGGCCCAACTGGTACTAACGCGGTCGAAAGTGCCCTTAAACTAGCGCGTAAAGTGACAGGACGTACGGATGTCATTAGCTTCACGAACGGTTTCCACGGTATGACGATTGGTTCGTTATCCGTAACAGGTAATGCGATGAAGCGTAAAGGGGCAGGTGTCCCACTTGAGCATGCGGTAACGATGCCATATGACCGTTTTGTCAGTGAAGATTTGGAGACGTTAGAGTATCTGGAACGTTTCTTAGAAAATGGTGGTAGTGGTGTTGATATCCCAGCTGCGATGATCGTTGAAACGGTACAAGGTGAAGGTGGTATTAATGCAGCCCGTTTCAAATGGTTGAAAAAACTAGATGAGATTTGTAAACGTTGGGACATTCTCTTAATTGTTGACGATATTCAAGCAGGGATCGGTCGAACAGGAACGTTCTTTAGTTTTGAAGAAGCAGGTATTGACCCGGATATCGTTTGCCTATCGAAATCCTTAAGTGGCTACGGTTTGCCTCTAGCGATTATGTTGAGTAAACCAGAGCTTGATGTTTGGAAACCAGGTGAACATAACGGAACATTCCGTGGTAATAACCATGCGTTTGTGACAGCAACAGCAGCGCTTGAATATTGGAAGAGCGACGATTTCGAAGCGTCGATTAAGCAAAAAGCAGACATGACGCATGACTTTTTACACCGATTAGTTGAGAACTATCCAGAGTTAAAAGGTACCGTCAAAGGTCGCGGTTTAATGGTCGGCATTGCTTGTGAAGACGACGGTGTAGCTGAGGAAGTTGCAGCAAAGGCATTTGAACTAGGGTTAATTATGGAAACGGCTGGTTCGAACGATGACGTGTTCAAATTATTCCCGGCGATGACGATTAGTGAAGATGAGTTAAAACAAGGCTTAGCGATTATTGAAGAAAGCGTGAAGAATGTTGTCAAAGAGCCTGTATTAAATTAAACATGAAAAAGGTCTGATGATTTACAAATCATCAGACCTTTTTTTGAGTGTGTCGTACCAATTTGTCCACGATTGATGATTTAAATCGTGGATGCGATTGGATGTGACAGTTAGCTCATGTGACGGAAGACCAACCCCGCCAATCGCAAATTCAATGTTCGGATAACGTTTGATGAATTGATCAAGCCAAAAATTGAGATCGTCATCATCATGGTTATCTGAATATGTTAATGATAAAGCGACTATTTTCACATCTTGCGAATCAAGCACATGGATCACGTGATCGTATGGCGTATTAGGACCTAAATAAAGTACTTCAAGACCTTGCTTTCGCAAAAACAAACTAAAGGTTAATAACCCGATGTGGTGGTGCTCCTTTTCTGGTGTGAAAGCAACCGCTTTTGGTAAATCTTTATTGATCGGAAGAATACGGAAAAATTCCATACACCGCTGCATAATAAATTCGGAAGCAAAATGTTCTTGCGCGACTGATAGATGCCCACGTTCCCACTCGTCGCCAATCTGATACAAAATCGGGACAAAGATATGATGGATCACGTCGTCGTAATCTAATTTTGAAAAAGCTAAATTAATCCGTTCGTTTGCTTCGGATGAGCGATAGTGCGTGAGGTGATTGTATAATAGTTGAATCTCTTCGGCATGCTCACCTTGGAAGTGATCGAAAGTGTGGGCGACTTGACCGTCTTGTTGATGCCACAATCTCACAGCATCACTAATTTTATAGTGTTCAAATTCCGTTTTATGTTTGAACCATTTTAATATATGAATATCATCATCGCTATACAGTCGATGCCCACCTTCGCTACGTGAAGGGTTAACGATGTGATAACGATTTTCCCAAGCACGAATCGTAACAGTAGGAATATCGGTTAATTCTGATGCCTTTTTAATAGTATACATGTTTATCACCTCACATTCATTATACACAAACTATACACAAAAAGATATTAATCGGTTTTTTTATACAAAAAACCGATTAAATAGACGTTTTGATCATTTATCTGAAAACTATTGTTGAAATATTGTATAAGTAGTGTATAATGTTATTAAAGTTATACAAAAATTATATCAAAAGGTGGTTGGTAATGAAAGGTTGAGATTATTTGTCTTTAAATGAAAAGGATTGAACAGAAGTTTTTAGGTGGCAAAGAAAGCGTGGTTGCGAATGGTGAATAGGCACACCATTCGCAACGGTCTAATCAAAGCAGTGATTGAGAAGAGATAGGTATGTAAAAGGTGCTCAGTATATGAGCGCCTTTTTTCATGTGTTCTCAGCCAAAATATGAATGAAATCTTTTAAAATCCGTGCTGTTAGTCCCCAAATGACACGATCTTCAAAGTAATAAAAATGTTCTTCAATTTGAAACGATTGTTTCGTGTACATCTTTTGGTTCGGGACGTGATGAAGTGGAAATGAGTCATCAGGTTCAATCGCCATATTCATATAATGGATTGTGGGTCCGTTTTGTAAAAAATGAGCGAGTGGAACTGTGAATACGTCAGCCACTTCATCAGGGTTAAGTGTAAACGACGACGTTGAAGGGGTTTTTAATAATCCGACGTAAGCATGGACTTTTAAGCCGAACGGCGTTTGTAACCAACCGAGAGATTGTGTGTAATCAACTTGTTCTTTACTGACCCCTAATTCCTCATGCAATTCACGCAACGCAGCTTCATTTGCATCGTCATCCTCATCATCAACTTGCCCGCCAGGAAAACAAACTTCCCCTGGCTGACGTCGCATAGATAATGATCTCACTTCGAATAATATATGTAATCCGTCTTCTTTTTGGATTAATGGTAATAAAACAGCCGTTTCTTTCGGTTTATACTGTCCGAGAGATTGTGGTTGGTGATGCTTTAAAATGTGATGGATTTGATCTGAATTCATGTCTAACTCACTCCTCCATATGAGCATTTTAGCATATTAAGGTTAAGATATATGGGAAAAGGTTTGATATTGAAGTATTCGATAGATATTTAGCGTACAAGTCCAAATAATCAAGGAAATAAATCGTGAGTCGACATCGTTCTAGTCGATTCAATTCGACTAAACTTGTCACCATATTGCCATTATGTTAAGGTTTTATACGTATGTCGCAAGTATATAAACATTATATTTGTCAAGTGTTGCCTGAATAGCTATTAAATATTTCACTATGTTTGCGAAAAATGTTTGATTTGGTGAAAACGGGGTATAAAAACATTATATATCATACGTTCTGCTTAGTATTTCGGTAATGATTTGACATGAATTCAACTATTCAAAGGAGGAGAAAAAGATGTCAGCGAAACCAAAAGGAATTACGTCCTTTAGTAAAGCTGTCAAGACACCAGCGTTTATAATTTCAATCATATTTGGTGCGTTATTTGTTTTGGCAGGTGGATTTTTACCTGATTTTGATACTTATATTAATAATGCTTACAATTGGATCATCGAATATCTCGGTTGGTCATTTATTTTAGGGGCAAGTGCCTTTATTATTGTGACTGTCTTCTTAATTTTAAGCCCGTTAGGTGAAATTAAGCTAGGTGAAGATGATGAAAAACCAATGTATTCAACGCCAGCGTGGTTTGCGATGTTATTCAGTGCTGGTATGGGTATTGGTTTACTCTTCTGGGGTGCATCAGAGCCGATTAACCATTATGATTGGCCTGCAAGTGGTGGTGAAGGTGGTACCGCTGCTGCCCTTCATGATGCGCTTCAATATTCATTCTTCCACTGGGGCTTACACCCATGGGCGATTTATACTGTTGTGGCATTATCACTAGCGTATTTCTCATATCGTAAGAATTTACCGATGTTATTAAGTTCTGCATTAGAGCCGTTAATTGGTCGAGACAATTTAAATGGTTTTTGGGGTAACACAGTTAACATTATTGGTGTATTTTCAACGCTATTCGGTATTTCGACATCACTCGGTTTAGGTGTTATGCAAATCGGTGGTGGTTTTGAGCGACTGTTTGGTATTCCAAACGAGACAGGTCTTTGGATGGTTATTATTGCTGTTGTGACAACGCTAGCTATCCTTTCAACGACAACAGGTATTGATAAAGGGATTAAGTGGTTAAGTCAGGCAAACTTAGGTGTTGCCGGCATGCTATTATTGTTCGTCTTTATCTTAGGTCCAACATTATTCATCTTAGAAGCAATGACACATAGCACGGGTGGTTATTTACAAAACCTATTCTCTATGTCATTCGGAATTGATGCAGCCGGTGAAGGCGCAGATGGCTGGTATGATGCGTGGACAATCTTCTATTGGGCATGGTGGATTGCTTGGGCACCATTCGTAGGTTCCTTTATTGCACGTGTTTCTAGAGGACGTACAATCCGTAGCTTTGCGATTGGTGTTATGTTAGTACCAACGGCTGTCAGTATTTTCTGGTTCAGTGTCTTTGGTGGTACAGCGCTTTATAACGAGCATTTCACGGACAATAGTATTATGGACGCCGTGATGCAAGATGAGGCGCAAGGGTTCTTCGCGATGTTGGAAGGCTTCCCGTTCTCATCTGTGTTAATCGTGATTGCGATGATCTCATTAACCGTGTTCTTCATCACGTCATCTGACTCCGGTACGTATGTTATTGGTATGTTAACGTCGAAAGGTAATATGAACCCACCGATTGGCTTACGTATTACATGGGGTATTATCGAAGGTTTATTCGCAGCTGTATTACTTGCTGCAGGAGGTCTTGAAGCCTTACAGACAGCTTCCTTAATTGGTGGCTTCCCGTTCATGGTTATCATGTTCCTCATGATGTACAGCTTGATTTATGCACTGTATCAAGAGCTTGATGATGGTTCCTTACCACGTGAGCGTCAACGTATATATCAAGCACTTGAAGACCTTAGCGACGAAAACAAAGTGGCAGATGATGTCATTACAGATGATTACGAACAATCAAACAAATAAAATGTAATCCATAGCCTCCTAGCAATGCTAGGGGGTTTTTGTTTTATTGTGTGAAAAAAAGCGTTATTATGTTATACAATGGTACTGTGGCAATCTAAAAATTTTGTTTATGGTTATAGATTTTTGTTTCATGACGATATACACTATGACTAGACCTTTAAAGGAATAAAGGAAGGTATGAGCAGTTTTATGAATATATTGATTACAGGAGCGACGGGCTTTTTAGGAACTCAGCTCGTGCAGACATTAACGAATGAACAACACCACGTCTATTTATTAGTTCGCAATCGACAAAAGCTAGATGCGTTATATAAGACGCTGCCATCTGATAAGCATGATTTGGTGCACGTCGTAGAAGGTAATTTATTAGACGACCAATTAGGTGTATCTCAAGATGATTTACATGTGTTAACAGACACTATTGATGTTATGTATCACACGGCGGCTTATTTATCATTTGATGAAGATGAGCGTGATCGTGTCTTTGATATTAACTTAGAGGGAACAAAACGGGCGCTAAACGTTGCAAAACTGATTAACGCTCAAACGTTTATCCACGTCAGTACAGCGTATACGTTAGGTGAAGCGACAACAGGTTATGAAACGCTTCATCCGACTGATGCTAATTTTGTAAATACATATGAAGAAAGTAAGTGTTACGCCGAACACGCTGTCATGAATGAACAAGACAAACTTAATGTCATGATCGTTCGTCCAGCTATTATTATCGGGGATTCAGAGACAGGTGAAGCCGACACAACATTTGGTCTATATGGTATTTTAAGAACGGTTTATTTATTGAAGAAGCGAGCGGCACGCCGTGCGGATTCACCTGTTTATCGTTTGCTTATTGAGCAGGACACGGTCTCAAACCTTGTTCCAGTTAATTTTGTCATAAATGTCTTACACGCTGCGTTGCATCATGGACAACCAGGAACGATTTATCATGCAACAAACCCGAACCCACCAACAAATGGTGAGATTTTTGCTGCGATAAGAGAAGGACTTGATTTTAATCAAGTTAATATTGTGTCGTATGATGAACAGGAAAATTTAACAGATGAAGAATTACGGTTGAATCAGCCATTAGAAGTGTTCAAGCAATATTTGAACCGATCTATTTTGTTTGACCGAACGAATGTAACCAGTTTATTAAAAGCCGCCAATAAGGTGGACCTCACAATGGATCACGCGATGCTTTTGCGCATTGTGCATGGATTTTTGAACGAGACATCATGATAATCAATTGAGAGATCATGGGGGAGTTATATGGATTTTCAAAAACAAGACGGGAAACCATTATATCAACAGATCGCAAGTTGGATGACGGACAATATCCATAATGGAAGATGGAAGTCAGGCCACCAGTTACCACCTGAACAAGAGCTAGCTGAGCAAGTGGATACGAGTCGTGGTACGTTAAGAAAAGCCATCAAAAAACTCGTAAAACAAGGGTTACTTGAACAACGTCAAGGGCACGGGACGTTTGTAAAGCAACAGAAGATTTCGTATCCGTTTGCCCAAGAACTCGTATCATTCGCAGAAGCGATGGATATGAAAGGGTATGCCTATGAAACGGATGTAATCACACAAAAAATGATGCAACCGACTGATTGGGTACAAAATCATTTAGAGATTGGCTTGTATGATTTAGTGTATTATATTAAACGAATTCGTCGGGTTGATAATGAGCCAGCGTTAATTATCGAAAACTGGATTGCAGCCGATCGTTGCCCAGGTATTAACCGTGATGATTTTGATCGTAATGGGTTGTTTAAATCCATTGAGTCTTATGCGACATCCTCGATTTCATACGGCGTTCGAAAATTTGCTGCGAAAGCATTAACAGGTGAGGAAGCCGACTTGTTACAGTTATCTGAAGGTGATCCGGCACTATATTTAGACCAACAAACCTACGATGCTGAGGACATTCCGTTAGAGTGTTCGCGCATCGTGTTGCGTTCAGATCAATATGAAGTGACATCAGTTTTATATCGTTAATAAAAATCCACGCTTAAGGGTTAGCCCTAAAGCGTGGATTGTTTTATTAAGAACGATTTTGGTTTTGTTGGTTGCGTTTTTGGCCGCCTTGTTTGTTGTTGCGATGTCGACGGTTGTCACGGTTTTGATTTTGGTTACGGTTGCGATTGCCGCCACCTTTATAGCCGCCACCTTGGCCACCACCGCGGCCGCGATTGCGGTTGTTGTGTTGACCTTTTGCTTTTTTCGCACGTAATGGTTCAACAGCTGTCAGTTTAACCGGCGTTTGGCTCGGTTCTTTCGTTAACAGTTTAATCGCTGATGATACGACGTCAACGGCTTCTTCTTCTGATAAGAGACGTTTTGCTGCTTCGCGGTAGTCGTCACCTTCGTTCGCCCAAATCGTTTGGCGTAGTTGTTCGACCGCACCTTCTTGTAGCCCTTCTAAAACAGCTTCATACGACGGGATCGGTTTCTTGTCGATTTGGCGTTTCGTCAATTTCTCGATTGATTTCAAATGATCCATTTCGCGTGGCGTGACAAACGTATAGGCACTACCTTTTTCACCAGCGCGCCCTGTACGTCCAATACGGTGGACATAACTTTCTGGGTCTTGTGGTAAGTCGAAGTTATAAACGTGTGTTACACCTGAAATGTCGAGTCCGCGTGCTGCTACGTCCGTCGCCACGAGAATGTCCGTTGCTTGGTCTTTGAAGCGACGAATCACTTTCTCGCGTTTCACTTGTGGAATATCACCATGAATGCCTTCAGCTGAATAACCACGCTTCATTAACCCTTCAACGAGTTCATCGACACGTTTCTTCGTACGACCGAAGACGATTGCTAAATCAGGCGATTCGATATCCAATGAACGGCAAAGGACGTCGAATTTTTGGTTTTCTTTAACGTCATAGTAGTACTGATCGATGTGGTCGACCGTTAGTTCCTTTGATTTCACGCGGACGATTTCAGGTTGTTGCATGAATTTTTCCGCTAGCAATTGAATGCGTTTTGGCATCGTCGCTGAGAAAAGTAACGTTTGGTGTTCTTGCGGAATTTCCGCTAAAATCGCTTCGATGTCTTCGATGAAGCCCATGTTTAACATTTCGTCAGCTTCGTCTAAGACAGCTGTTTCAATGTTGTTTAATTTAATCGTACGACGGCGAATATGGTCTAATAAACGCCCTGGTGTCGCCGCAATAATTTGTGGACGACGTTTTAACGCTTTAATTTGGCGATTAATGTCTTGACCACCGTATACAGGGACGGTTTTCACGCCTTTCGTTTGGCCGATGCGATTTAATTCTTCGCCGACTTGGATCGCTAACTCACGTGTTGGCGCGATAACGATGCCTTGAATATTTGGGTTGTTCGGATCGATTTTTTGTATCATCGGAACACCGAATGCGGCTGTTTTACCTGTTCCTGTTTGTGCTTGGCCGATCATGTCTTTACCGGCGATTGCAGTAGGGATAGCCTCTGCTTGGATCGGGGTCATCGTTTCAAACCCCATGTTTTCGACGGCTTTGAGCACGTCATTTTCAATGTTCAATTCACTAAATGTTTTCAAACTTGTTCCTCCTAAAAATGATTCTTTCTTATAGTTATCTTTAACAAAAAATAGGATTTCAATTTATTTTTTCGAAAAGGTTCGTGTGTGTTAAATGGCTCGGGGCTGCGGGGGTGGCGAGATGTTTTATCTAAATAGCTCTGTTAAAGTCATAACTAGGGTTGTCATAGCTTGTGATCACGATCATGATTTTAACAGAACCATCTAAATAAAAAACGCAGCCTATCCAAAATGAGGAAAAAAAGCGCCTTCCACCATTTAGTAGCTACGTAACTTTTCTTCATATCCAAACTTGTTAAGACGATTCATTATAACCTGATTGTGTGTAAAAAGTCAATTCAAACTACTTAAGTTGTTTCGTATAGGGCTCTATTTTGTGTGTATTTTTTGGTATAATGGTCGTAAATACAATGATAAAAAGGGGACAACTTATGATTAGCGTAACATATTCAGGTAATTTAAATCATGTCATAACAGATGAAAAATGGAACGAGCTACACACGATTCATCATCAATTATACCAAAAACAAGGGGCAGGTAGCGAGTTTTTAGGCTGGTTGGACTGGCCTAGTAACGCGAGTGAATCATGGCTTGGTCATATACAACAGACAGCTGAACGTATTCGTGAGCAAGCGGATGTTTTAATTGTGATCGGGATTGGTGGTTCATATTTAGGGGCAAAAGCCGTTATTGAAGCGTTAAGTCCTTATTTTCAGACAGAGAAGGAATTCGAAGTGATTTTTGCTGGACAGCATGTAAATGGGGCGTATTTAAAACAACTGATGCAGTATGTTGAAGGGCGTGACGTTGCGTTAAACGTCATATCGAAATCAGGGACGACGACAGAACCGGCGCTTGCGTTTCGATTTCTACAACAATATATGACTGATCGTTACGGAAGTGAAGCGGCTGAGCGTATTTACGTGACGACAGATGCGAATAAAGGGGCATTATTAGATTTAGCAAAGCAGAAAGGGTATCAGCGATTTGTCGTACCAGATGATGTCGGCGGCCGTTATTCAGTGCTAACGGCGGTTGGTTTATTGCCGATTGCTGCAGCAGGGTTTGATATTAAAGCGCTCGTTCAAGGAGCTCACGCAGCTGAGAATGAATTGAGTGATTTATCGAAAGACAACCCAGCGATTCAATACGCTGCGCTTCGCCATCATTTATATGAAGAAGGCTTCACGAATGAAGTGTTGGCCACGTTCGAACCGGCGCTTTCATATGTGCAAGAGTGGTGGAAGCAGTTATACGGTGAGAGTGAAGGAAAGGAGCAAAAAGGTATTTTCCCTGTATCAGTCACATACACGACTGATTTACATTCATTAGGCCAATACATCCAAGATGGTAAACGCAATTTGTTTGAAACGTTTATGATTTTAGATGAGGCGGATGATGATTTAGACGTGTTTGAAGCAACAGACGATGCTGATCAGCTGAATTATTTAGCAGGCACGTCGCTGCACGATTTTAATTTAGTCGCCTATGAAGGCACGTCCCAAGCACATTTGTCAGGTGGCGTACCACAAGTCGCGATCCGTTTGCCAAAACTGGATGAGTACCATTTAGGCTATTTCTTATATTTCTTCATGTTAAGCTGTGCTTACAGTGCTTATCAGTTAGACATTAACCCATTCGACCAACCAGGCGTCGAAGCGTATAAGACAAATATTTTCAAACTGCTTAAGAAGCCAGGGTTTGAGAGCTGAAACTAAAAGAGGTTGGGACAGAAGTATTTTCGATTGTACAAAAGACGAATGTTTGAGCAACATAACAGTTTAGCACTTAATTAAGCGGAATCAAAACACGTAGACGCCTGGTCGACTAAGTTCGGTCACGTCCTGCGCCTGCGAGTACTCGGCGCAGAATTAGTCAAGGAAGCTTATGAAATCAGCTTTTGTGACCAACGTCGACATTAGACCGTCCGGGTCGTCACGGGAATAGCACGAAGGCGCACAGGACGTGGGTCACTTCGGCGTTCGGACAGGACGTCCGGTACTTAGCCGAAGTTCCTTTGTCCCCCGAGGGATGCACCTGCGTCTTCTCGTATCGCTTCGAAGCAGGCTTCCTCGGTGCAAGTTGCAAGGAAGCATATTCGATGAGGTTGCCTGGCTCGAGCCGTGCCCCGGTAAAGGAAACACGGCGATTGCGCCAGCAGAGCAGATGTTGAGCTTATGTCACGAAGAACCAAGCGAAGTGTTTTGATGAAGCGTCATTCAAACAGGAAACCCGAACAATTTATTTTATTAAAATTGTTCGGGTTTTACTTTGTATGAGTTACTTTTGACTCAGCCTCTTTGTTATTGTAATCGATATAACCTTGCTTCGTATGGTTTGAATGTATTTGACATTTGATTCATATTACTTAGCAACAAGAGTGGTGTGTCGTATTGATTCAAAATGTCTGTTTCGACGTATTGTTCGCTGAGGTTTGTAATGATAAGAAATTGCTCATTACCAAGTGTACGCGTGTAAGCGAACAGATGCGGGTGATCCTCTAACATCAAATCATATTGGCCATAAATCAATGTATGATTTTCTTTTCTTAATTGGATCATACGTTGATAAAACGATAGAACAGAATTCGGGTCTTCTTGTTGCTCCGCTACATTAACCTTTACATAATTTGGGTTCACTTTTAACCACGGAGTTCCCGTCGTAAAACCAGCCTGCGCTTCATCACTCCATTGCATCGGCGTTCTTGCATGGTCGCGACTCGTAATATTAAGTGTTTCCAAGATAGTGTTTTCATCTACACCTTGTTGACGTTGCAAACGATAATAATTATGATCTTTGACGTCATTGAATTCATCAATAGAATGGAAATGGTTATTGGTCATGCCGATCTCTTGGCCTTGGTAGATAAAAGGTGTCCCTTTCATAAAGAAATACATCATGCCTAATGCTGTCGAACATTCATACCAATGAGTCTTGTCATTTCCCCAAGTTGATACAGCACGTGGAATGTCGTGATTTTCAATGAATAATGCATTCCAACCATCAGTTTCCAAAGTGTGCTGCCATCTGGTGAGCACTTCTTTAAGTTGTGGTACATCGACACCCGTTTTGCCGTCTTGGTCCCATAAGTCGAGGTGTTCGAACTGAAAAATCATACTAAATTTACCTTCACGTTCGCCAACCCAACGATGAATATCATCTGTGCCGACACCATTTGCTTCTGCTACAGTCATTACATCATAATGGGCGAGCGTATGGTCATAAAGCTCTTGTAGGTGGTCGTGGATGCCGTCATTATTCATCATATGTTCCCACGGCGGTTCTACGTCGCTTTTCGCATCAGGTAACCCTTCAGTTTTCTTCATATGCGTAATGGCATCAACTCGGAATCCGTCGATCCCTTTATCGAGCCACCAGTTCATCATGTCATAAATCGCTTGTCTCACGTCGCTATTTTCCCAATTCAAGTCTGGTTGTTTGCGGGAAAATAAGTGCAAATAATATTGATCGGTTAGCTCGTCATATTCCCAAGCGGGACCGCCGAAAATACTTTGCCAATTGTTTGGTTGATCAGCCCATATGTACCAATCGCGTTTCGGATTGTCCTTGCTTTGGCGTGATTCGATAAACCATGCGTGTTCATCGCTCGTATGATTGACGACTAAATCAATAATTAAACGCATGCCACGTCGGTGAGTTTCATCAAGTAAACGGTCGAAATCGTCCATCGTGCCGAACTCGGCTAAAATTGCTTGATAATGACTGATGTCATAACCGTTATCATCATTAGGTGATTCGTAAAACGGGGATACCCATATGACATCGATGCCTAGGTTTTGTAAGTAGTCGAGTTTTTCGATAATACCTTGTAAGTCACCGATGCCATCCCCATTAGAATCGTAAAAGCTTCGCGGATAGACTTGGTACGCGACAGCTTCTTTCCACCATATTGTCCCTTCCATGTGATCGTCCTTTCTAAGGTAGTTGTCGGCATGAACCGCGTTTGATTAATGTAGATGGTACAATAACATGTTGTTCCTCTGTATCAGGGTCGTTAATTTTATTAATTAATAACCGATTTGCTTCGTATCCTAAGTCATAAATCGAAATATCGACTGACGTTAACGGCGGTCTAAGATGTTCGGAAATCTTATGGTTGTTAAAGCTAACAATCGATAAGTCGTATGGCACGGATATAGCTAATTCTTCTAAATAACGAATCACTTCGTAGGCAACGAGGTCATCGTGTGTCACGATCGCTGTGGGTGGTTGATCCATATTCATTAAATTGAGCGTTGCATCACGGCTCAAACTCGCGGTTTCTTCTTCATTAATAAAATACTGTTCGTTAAATGGGATGCCAGCATCAGCTAACGCTTGTTGGTAACCCTTTAGACGATCTTGTGACACGATGTAGTCTAAGCCACCTCCGACAAAAGCAATCCGCTCGTGACCAAGTTCGATTAAGTAATGCACGGCTTCTTTTGCATTATCGACGTTATTGTTGTCGACATATGTGAATTGATCCGGGTTTTCGAATGGGCGTCCGACAATCGTGAATGGAATCGACGAATTGGCTAAATAATTCATCGTCGCGTCGTTTTGTCTAGAGTAAAGTAAGATGATGCCATCGACTCGTCTTCCTTGAACCATTGACACGACTTCATTATAAACTTCTTCTTCGTTAGCCCCTGTCGTTAAATAAAGTCCATATTGATTGTCGTGAGCCACAGAGGAAATACCGCGCAATACTTCAGGGAAGAACGGGTTTTGAAAGGATAATGTCGCTGAGTTGGCCATCACGACGCCTATCGTATTCGTTTTATTACTGACTAAATTCCGCGCTTGGAAGTTTGGGTAGTAGCCGAGTTCTTCCATGACATCACGGACGCGTTGTTTCGTTTCTTCTGTAATGCGTGAATTATTCGCAATCACTCGCGACACAGTAGAAGGCGAAACATTTGCTTTTTTAGCTACGTCTTTAATCGTTACGGCCACACGCGTCACTCCTCTAGTTATTTCACAGCACCTTCTGTTACCCCTTTAATAATCGCCCGTTGAGCAAAGAAGTAACCAATAATAACTGGCAAGATTGCTAGCGTTAAACCTGCCATTGCTAAATGCCATTGTGTCGTATATTGGCCGAAGAAGTAAAACATGCGAAGTGGGATCGTTTCACTTCCAGGGTTATTGATCACTAATGATGGCAGTAAATAGTCATTCCAAATCCAGATTGTATTTAAAATCCCGACGGTCACTGTAATCGGTTTAAGCATAGGGAAAACAATGTACCAAAAGATTTGGAATTTATTAGCCCCATCAATTCGTGCTGCTTCATCCAACGTTTCTGGTATATTATTTAACGCCCCGTGGTAAAGGAAAATCGATAAGCTCGAACCGAATCCGAGGTACATGAAAATCAATCCACCACGGTTTAATAAATCGACTTCACCGAATAATGAAACTAACGGAATCATAACAGATTGGAACGGAATGAGCATGGCTGAAATGAAAATGAATAAAATTACCGTACTCACTTTACTTTTCGTACGAGCTAGCGCATAAGCTGCCATTGCCGAGAAAAAGATAATGATCACAATACTTAACCCTGTGACTAATATCGAGTTAAATAGTGTTTGCATGAAGTTCATTTCTTGAAATGCTTCAACATAGTTGCTGAAGTCGAAAGAAGACGGTGGATTCAACGTCCCTTCAAACAGTTCCCGTTGTGATTTAAACGAGTTCACGAACATTAAATAAAACGGGGCTATCCAGATGAGTCCGAGTAAAATTCCGAGCAGTTCAACACGCCATTTCTTCCATTTCATTACATCTGCACCTCCCGTTTCTTATTAAAGTAAACTTGAACTAATGTAATCGTCGCGACAACGATGAAAAAGATAACCGCTTTAGACTGTGCATAGGCAAATGAATTTTGCACGAATGCGGTATTGTAAATTTCCATCGCTAACATTTCCGTCGAATTATACGGACCGCCGTCTGTTAAGGCTAAGTTTTGATCGTACAATTTGAATGTATTAGATAAAGTTAAAAACATACTGACCGTGAATGCCGGTGCAACGAGCGGAAATATGATGTGACGAAATCGTTGCCATGCTGTTGCGCCATCAATATGAGCGGCCTCGATTAGTTCTTTTGATACACCTTGTAAGTACGCGATATAAATAACCATGATGTAACCGGACATTTGCCAGCTCATCAAGATGACTAATCCCCAGAAACCAGTTGTCGTTGTCGATAGCCAGCCTTGCATCGCTTCGATCCCAAACGCTTGGCCGATGTTGGCAAACACACGGATGAAAATAAACTGCCAAATAAACCCGAGAATAAGGCCGCCAATTAAGTTCGGCATAAAGAAAACGGTCCGTAGTAAATTGTTCGTCTTAATTTTCGACGTCACAATTAATGCGAGCGATAAGCCGATGACATTGATTAAAATGACACTTGCGACTGAGAATTTGATCGTAAACCAAAGAGAATCGATGAATCGCTCATCTTGCAAGGCTTTGATATAGTTTTCGAACCCTACAAAATCACCTGTCTCGATTCCGTTCCATTCGGTGAACGAGTAATATGTACCAACACCTAGTGGTAAGATGACAACGGTGATCAGTGCAAACAGGACTGGTGTTAAAAATAGCCAATATGATACGTCTTTGATACGCACGTTGATCTCTCCCTTGTGTAACGCCTGAAAATGAAACAAAGTAGCAAAGCTGCTACTTTGTTTCGTGTCAGGCTGTAACCTATTATTCTGATCTAGAAGATTCCCATGCTTCTTGGGTTTCAGTTATAATCTCATCCCAACTTGCTTCGTCGCTGAGGTACTTCTGGATTTGTGCGCCCATTTGGTCTTCACCCCAACCTGTTGGGTAACCCATGAACACCCAACCGATTGTTTGATCGTTATTGGAGTATTCATAAATTGTACGAGATAATGGATCGCTAACGTCTTCTGCATTGTAACCTTCATAGGCTGGTAAGAAGTTAAAGTCATTTACGACAGCTTCTTTACCTGTTTCAGATGTGTATAGCCAATCTAAGAAATCTTTTGATGCTTGAACTTCTGCTTCGTCTTTGTTGCTGTTCACACCCCAATACATTGGTACACCGACAGGCATAACGTCTTCTTCATAACCTTCGACAGGAATTGGCATTAAGTCAATGTTTTCTGCCGCAAAGTCTGGCGCAATGCCTTCGATTGTTGGATACACCCAGTTACCTTGCTGGATAATCGCAACACGTTCAAGTGAGAATAATTCTTCTACTTGTTGTGAGTAGTTAAGGCTAACTGTTGGTTGAACAGAATACTCGTTTTGTAAATCAACGATCGACTTGAATGCATCACTATATTCGAAATCTACTGAATCAGCGTTATATGCATTCATCACGTTGTTATCGAATTCTGGTGCTAAGAACGTGTTAGATAAGTGTAAACCAGTTACCCATGTTTCAGAACCAGGGAAAGCGAATACGGCATCCAGACCGAGTTCGTCTTTTTGCGAGTCTAATGTTTCAACAGCTGATACGAGGTCGTCATAACTCTTGATCGATTCTGCATCAATACCAGCTTCTTCGAAAATACGTGTATTATAAATCAATCCGTAACCTTCTTGGTTGTAAGGTAAGCCGTAAACACCATCATTGACGGAAACACCTTCTAGTGTCCCTTGTAAGGCAGCGTCAGCAGCTTCAGTGTCTGATAAGTCTGCTAAGTAATCTTCCCAATCTTCTACGTCTTGCGGTCCACCGACGTTAAAAATCGACGGTTCGTTACCTGAATTAAAACGTGAACGAAGGGCTGAACCGTAATCTTCCCCACCACCAACTGTTGTGATGTTGATGTCGACATCTGGGTTTTCTTCTTCATAAGTACTTGCTAACTCTTCAAATTGCTCACGGAATTCAACTTTAAATTGAAAGACGTCAACTTCTGTTTTGGCATCGCTACCACCGTCAGCTGATTCGTCGTCTCCTCCGCAACCAGCGAGTAATCCACCAGTTAGCACTAATGTCCCCAATACGCTTGTGCTCCACTTTTTCCAATTCATTGAACAAAATCCCCCTAAAATGAATGATTGCGAAAACGTTTGCACAAATGGTCAAAAAAAAGATGCGAAAACGCTTTCATGTTTTGTAACTCATATAATAGCATAATGAAAACGTTTGCGCAACACCATTTATTAAAAAGATTTTCACATAAAAACGAGGCACGTACTCAAGCCTCGTTTGAGTGGTTTATACATCGAGAACGAGTGACGCTGCGCCGAGCATCCCTGCGTCGTTTTCGTATTGAGCTGTTGTGACGTGGATAGGGTTTAGCAAGTGATGGTTCAATTCGTCGTGTAAATAATCAAACCATTGATCTGCGGATTCAGAAACACCACCACCAATAACGACGGTATCCATATCAAAAATCGCTTGAAGGGAGCTAATCACAACAGCTAAATCGCTCGTAAATGCTTTAACAAGTGCTTCAGCTTCAGGGTCATCAGTTATATGTTCGAATAATGTTTCCGGTGTGTAAGTTAACCCTGCTTCTTCAATGCGTCGTTTTAACGCTGTGCCCGAAACGTACTGTTCAGCACAGCCGTTGTGACCACATGGGCATGGATGGCCGTGTGGATATAAGATCATATGGCCGATCTCAGCTGCTCCGCCATTTGGTCCGCCACTAACGACATAACCGTCTAAAATAACACCGCCACCTAGACCAGTACCAAGCGTTAAGCAAACGGAACGCTCTGAATCTTTAGCAGCACCAAGCTTAGCTTCGGCGAGCGCTGCGACATTGGCATCATTATCAACTTCGACTCGGCGATTAGTTGCAAGTTCGAGTTGTGTTTTAACTTCTGTATTCGACCAACCCGGTAATAGCTCTGTCGCATAGACGACGCGTCCGCGCTTCGAATCGACGAAACCGTGCGTACCAATGCCGATTCGTTCAATTTCAGGATGTTTTTCCAACACGTTTAAAATTTCGTTTTCTAATGTATCGTATAGTGGGAATGTTGTTGGGACTTTCGTGTCAAGATGGACCTTGTAATCGTCATCGATTATACCGAAGCGGATTTTGGTCCCGCCAATATCAACACCAAGGACTTTCATGTTATTCAACCTCCTTCATGTTTCGCAACACGATCGTTTCATACGGGCGCAATTGACTGTTAGATAATATACCATCATCGTAATTATGAATCATGATCTCCCCATTTGGGATCTCAGTAAGAGTGATCGTGTCGCTACTAAAATTGCAATAAACGGTCCAATTTTCATGACCATTGTTTCGCGTATAAGCGAAGAGCTGAGGGTGATCTCGTTCAAGTAATGTGAAATCCCCGTTTGTAACAATATCGTATTGTTTTCGCATCGCGATGAGTTGTTGATAATAAGAATATATCGATTGCTCACTGTTTTGGTCGTGTTTCACGTTAATCGTTTGATAGTTTGGATTAACTGCTAACCAAGGTGTCCCGGTGGTAAATCCAGCGTTTTCATCGTCAGACCATTGCATTGGCGTCCGCGCGTTATCACGACTGACGTGATGAATTTGGTCTAAAACCGTCGCTTCATCAATTCCAACCGTCCGTTTCTCGTCGTACATATTTAAGGTTTCGATGTCTCTATAGTCGTCAATGGATGAGAAGGAAACATTAGTCATCCCGATCTCTTCGCCTTGATAGACGTAAGGCGTTCCTTGCATCATATGGAGGCAAGTCGCAAGCATGGTTGCGGATTCGTAACGGTACGTTTGGTCATCCCCGAAGCGCGAGACGATTCTCGGTTGATCGTGATTGTTCCAATATAAACTGTTCCACCCTTTGTTATGCAAGGCGTGTTGCCATTTTTCTAGATTGTCCTTTAAATCGATTAAATTGAGTGGCTGGTAGTTAAACTTATCATCAGGTGCATGGTCTAAATCCATATGTTCAAACGTGAAAATCATGTTCACTTCATGGTTATCGGGGTTCGTATAGATTTGCGCGTCTTCAGGTGACGTGCCTGGCATTTCGCCGACTGTGACACAATCGTAGTGTTGGAGGACGTTGTCGTGCATCTCGCGCAAAAATTCATGAATCCTCGGACCGTTCATAAAGTACGGACTGCCGTCTCCGTTTTCCCCGTCAGGTAAGTCAGGGTGTTTGGAAATGAAATTAATGACATCCATGCGAAAGCCATCGACGCCTTTTTGAAGCCACCAGTGCATCATGTCGTAAATCGCTTGTCTAAGTTCAGGGTTCTCCCAATTGAGGTCGGGTTGTTTTTTGCTAAATAAGTGTAAGTAATACTGACCACGCGAGTCATCATATTCCCACGCAGATCCGCCGAAGATCGATCCCCAATTATTCGGTTGGTCACGCCATATGTAAAAGTCTGGTCGTTCTTCAAACCACGGATGTTCATCAGAGGTGTGATTCACGACTAAATCCATGACGAGTTTCATTCCGCGTCGATGCACTTCTTCAAGTAGTTGGTCGAAATCAGCCATTGTGCCAAAGTCGGAATGGATTTGGTAGTAATCCCGAATATCATACCCGTTATCATCATTCGGTGAGTTATAAACTGGACTGAGCCAAATGATGTCGATCCCGAGTGTCTTTAAATAATCGAGCTTTTGGATAATACCGGGAATATCACCGATTCCATCACCGTTTGAATCGTTGAAGCTTCGCGGGTAAATTTGATAAACCGTTGCTTGTTGCCACCATGTTGTCATAAGGTTTCTCCTTTCCTTTCTGTGGATGCGGTTTCATATTGGATTATTATATCATGTTTTAATGGATTGTCGATGAGGCAGTAACGTTAATTCGAGCAATTTAGGGGAGGATTCAAGCACATTTTAGAGAGATTCCTGCACTTTTGGCCATGATTCAGGCACATTTTAGAGAGATTCCTGCACTTTTGGATGTGATTCAGGCACTTTTAGACATGATTCCTGCACTTTGAGGTAGGGTGAATGTTTGTTTATGAAATGTAAGAAAATCGCTAACGAAATTAGCATAAAATAATGTTAAACTATAAGTTAGAGTTAAATTCGTGATAAAGGAAGTTAGGGATGACGGAACATAATATAACGCGTATTCAATTAGATGATAAAGAAGTCGTGCTCGTGGGTACAGCGCACGTGTCGAAGCAAAGCGCGGAGCAAGTTCGTGATGTGATTGAAGCGGAACAGCCGCAGTCAGTTTGTGTTGAGCTTGATGAACAGCGCTATCAATCGGTGCGTGACGGCAACAAGTGGAAGAACATGAACATTTTTAAAGTCGTCAAAGAGAAGAAGTCGACGCTTTTATTAATGAACATGATGATTTCATCGTTTCAAAACCGTGTGGCGAAGCAGTTCGGGATTAAGCCAGGACAAGAAATGGTGCAAGGGATTGAGTCGGCAGAAGAAGTCGGAGCAGAGTTAGTGTTAGCTGACCGTAATATCCAGACGACGTTTTCACGCGTTTGGCGAAGCATTGGCATGTCAGGCCGTGCGAAGTTAATGATGTCGGTGTTTTATAGTATCTTTAACCGTGAGACGATTTCAGAAGAAGAGCTTGAGAAGATGAAGCAACAAGATATGTTGAATTCAGTGATGCAGGAGTTTACTGAAGCGTTTCCGCGGTTGAAAAAACCGTTAATTGACGAGCGCGATCAATATTTAGCTGAGAAAATTAAGCAAGCACCGGGTGAGAAAGTGGTCGCTGTATTAGGTGCCGCGCACGTGCCGGGTGTGAAGCGGGAAATTCACCGCGAGCAAAGTCTTGATCAATTAACGACCGTGCCACCAAAATCAAAGGTACCGAAGATAATCGGTTGGGCGATTCCGTTAGTGATTGTGTCATTAATTTTATACACGTTCATGAACAATCCAGGGGCGGCGTATCAACAGACGTTAAGTTGGATTATTTGGAACGGGTCGTTATCTGCGATTGGTGCCGCGGTTGCGTTAGGGCACCCGCTTACCGTGATCACCGCATTTCTTGTTGCGCCGCTTAGCTCGCTGAACCCGATGCTTGCAGCAGGGTGGTTTGCTGGGTTGACGCAGACGTGGATTCGTAAGCCGAACGTGTCACATTTTGAGAATTTGTCAGAAGATGTTCAGTCGCTTAAAGGTTTTTGGCAAAACAAAGTGACGCGGATTTTATTAATCGTCGTGTTAACGAATATCGGTAGTTCGCTCGGTACATTTATTGGCGGCGCTGATGTCATTCGTGTCTTTTTAGAAAATTTATAAATGATCATGAAACATGTCGTGTTAATCGCGGCATGTTTTTTGTTGTGAAATTGAGTTGTTTTGTTATGATAGAATTTGGATTTATAGGGAAACGTTTGGGAGTAGAGGAGCCGGAAGATGAAACATAAAAGAAGACGAACGATTATTAAAATGGGGATATATATCGGTGTGATCGTGACGGTCGCGTTTTTAATTGGATTTTATTTGTTACAGCTCCGAATTGTTGCTTTTCAAGATGAGCAGGCTGATCGGGCGATTGAAAGTGTGCGAACGGCGATGACGTCATCACAAGAAGCGGCGGACACGATTGAACATATGATTGAACAACAGCTTTATACATCGTCTAAAGGGATTATGAATGACTTAAGAGGGCGTGAGTTGGACTCGATCAGTAAGAAAGAACTACGGCAATTAGCTGAGCGTTGGGAGGTAGAAGAGATTTCGCTTTGGCAACGTGAAGCGGACGATATTGTCGTGAAACAATCGACGGATGATTCGCAAATCGGGCTGTCCTCAAAAGATTGGGGTTATTGGTATACGGCGTTTGATCAATTGATGTCTGAGGAAGACGTGACAGTTGATGAAGGCTATGCGCGGGACAATTTTTGGGTCGGACCGATTTCACGAGCGGAATTATTTGATTATATTTACTATAAGTTTGCTTATTATTATGACGGGACGACGGATTTTATGGTGAATGCGTTTATAAAGGATGAAGATATTTATAATGTGACGTTTGAGTCGGGGCCGTCGGATATGATTTCGCAATTAGAGGAAAATCATGACGTGATTGAAGAGATTGCTGTCGTGAATGGACCGGCTTATTTGGCTGGGGATGACCATGAAGTGATCGAGCCAGCGACAGACATTCCTGTGTTGTACGGTCATATGACGCTTGATGTGTCAGGTGATGCAGGGCGAATTGAAGCGGCAGTGGAAGAAGGTGAGGTTCAGTCAGTCGAGTTTGAGCATGATGGTGCGTCTTACCGGAAGTTATTCCAGCCGTTAGAGCAAGATCGAGTCATAGTCATTGCATTGAATTTGGATACGGAAAATGAGTTCAAAGCACAATTCATGTGGCTTTACGTGGCGACTGGTGCATTAACGTTATTGCTAGTGGTGTTTGCTTTACGGTCTGTGGCGAAGAAAGTGGATTCGCCTAATAGCGAATCGTAGAATAATTGTCAATAGTTTTAGCTTGAATGAATGGCTTCTATCCCTTACGATATACAGAGTAACTAGGTTTGAAATGAGGTATTAAGTATGAAACCATCGATTTATGGTTTAACTCAAGAACAATTGCAAGATTGGTTAGTCGAAAACGGCGAAAAACGTTTCCGTGCTGATCAAGTTTGGGATTGGTTATATAGAAAGCGCGTTAAGTCGTTTGAGGAGATGAAAAACGTCAACCAAGCGACGATCGATTTGTTAAATGAACACTATCAGATCCAGTCGCTGTCGGAGACGATCAAACAAGAATCGGTTGACGGTACGGTGAAGTTTTTATTTGAATTACCAGACGGCAACCATATTGAAACCGTGTTGATGCGTTTTGATTATGGTTTATCTGTTTGTGTGACGACGCAGGTCGGCTGTAATATTGGTTGTTCGTTCTGCGCGAGCGGTATTTTGCGGAAGAACCGTGATTTATCGAGTGGTGAGATTGTCGAGCAAATTATGAACGTCCAACATGACTTAGATGCGCGTGGCGACGGAGAACGCGTTAGTCATATTGTCGTAATGGGTATTGGCGAGCCGTTTGATAACTACGATAACACGCTTGATTTTATCAAGGTTGTGAACGATCAAAAAGGCTTATCGATTGGTGCGCGTCACATTACGATTTCGACAAGTGGCATTGTGCCGAAAATGTATGAATTCGCTGATGAAGGCTTGCAAGTGAATTTAGCGTTGTCGTTGCACGCGCCGAACAATGACTTGCGTACGAACATCATGAAGATTAACCGTGCGTATCCGGTTGAGCAGTTGATGGACGCGGTTGACTATTATTTAGATAAGACGAATCGCCGGATTACGTTTGAGTATATTTTGCTGCATGATGTGAATGATCAGCGTGAGCAAGCGCTAGAGCTCGTGGAGTTGTTGAAAGATAAACGCCATTTATCGTACGTGAACTTGATTCCGTACAATCCAGTGGCAGACCACCCGTATGAGCGAAGCAGTAAGCAAAATATTTTAACGTTTTATGAGACGTTGCTTGAGAATAATATTAATTGCGGCGTGCGCGTGGAGCAAGGTAGCGATATTGATGCCGCGTGTGGTCAGTTAAGAAGTAAACAAATGAACAAGAAGCAAAAAGCGAAAACCAATGCCTAAAGATAGAAGGAAATCACCCAGCCGCGGCTGGGTGATTTTTTTGATCGAGCCTTCTGAACTTATTTCAAAACTTCCTTTATTTATTAAATAATTTCTTTAAGTTATTTCAAAAATCAGCGGATTTATTTAATAAATCCGGGCGACGCTTGATTTTATTTAATAAGTGGGATGAGTTATTTAATAAGTACACGAATTTATTTCATAAGTAAGGCGAGTTATTTAATAAATGCAAAAAACCGCCTGGCGGGGCGGTTTTTCCGGTTTAATCTTTATGTTGTTCGGGTGGTGGGAAGCATTCAAAGATTTTGCCATTTCGAATGCCTTCGACGAGTTGTGCGAGCCACTTGAAATAGGCTTTTGAGCTTTCAAGTTGGTCGTAAATCTCTTGGGCTTCAGCACGTACCTCATCTGACAGTGATTCATCATTAATCACATCGCGTAAAATCGGTTGCGCTTCCTCAACGGCTTTTAAGTTCAATTCATATTCGCGTTCCCATTTCTTCGTGAAAAATTTATTAAAAAAGTTAAAGAAATTTTTCTCTGCGACAAACGTCTGCTTCCGTGATCCACGTCTGAACGACTGTTTCACGATATCGTATTCTTGCAGTTTTTTAACACCGGTACTCATGCTCGGTTTACTCATTTGTAATTTTTCGCGCATTTCGTCTAACGTCATGCTATCTTCAAAATACATCGTTCCGTAGAGGTTACCAACACTGCGGGTGACACCATACAAGTCCATTGTTTCCCCGATCGACTCGATGACGAGATCCTTTGCTTGATCAACGGATTCGCGTGCTTGTTCATCGGATTGAGCCATGGAACAACCCCCTCATAATTAAGTTTATTAATTTTTTTCGTAACATACTTTATCTCATTTAACTATACCATATATGTGTCCATAAACAAATTGTTTTTGTACGGTTTTGGCGGGAAATTTGATCTATTGTTGCACCTGCCAAAAGACATGAATCGTGCAAGCATTGCATATCGTTTAATAATAATTCTTGTTAGGGGGGACGTAAATGTCAGATCAACAAAAGCAAGATATCGAGGATCATAAAGGTTTAGCGGTTGTTGCCTATATGATCTTTTTCATTCCATTATTAATCGCCAAACAATCATACTTTGCGATGTATCATGCCAACCAAGGTCTCGTGTTGTTGATTACAGCTGTTGTCGTAAATACAGCTGGTACTATCATCCCGGTTATTGGTTGGCTCTTTATTTTGCCGATTGGGAATTTATTCGTCTTTATATTATGGGTGATTGGAATCATTAATGCAGCAAAAGGAAAAATCGAACCGTTACCGCTTATCGGCCAGTTCGATTTAATTCTACGACCTGAAGAAGCCGATGAATAACTAAATTTAAAGTTTCAGGCTAATTTTGAAATCAAACTCCGGATGTTTATACAATACGTCAAAGCGATCGTCGTTTTCAAGATTGGCTTCTAAATCAACGGGAGCAAATAAAAAGAAATTGTTATCAAACATGACGTCAGCGCCGTAATAGTAACTGAGCCAGACGAGTTTCGAACAGTAAATGGCGTCATTTGGGTCATTTAACGGAACACTTGTTGTGAACGAAAATTCGGGTACAGCTTTATCTTGATTCAAATTCGACGTATACGCTCGTAAGTATTCTTTCGCATAGTCAGCTGCTGCGGCGCCTAGACGGGGGTCTTTCGGGCGAGCATGCATCACTTGTGTATGAATCGATAAAAAATTATCGATCGGTGCACGCCGTACTTGCGGGTAAGATGTGACAGCTTCAATTAAATGTGAGTCATCAATGACGATCGCCGAATGTCCGATATAACCAGGAGGGTAAACATCCCCGTAATTATCGCTAGCCACTAAAATATCCCCTGGTTTAAAGTCGCTAGGTCTTCTCGTCGCAACAGGTAGTGTGAAAGTTTGTTGTGAGCCATCGTCGAATGTACCGACAAGTGCGAGTGACTCCGTTGCCTCTCTCACATGCTCATCCTGTGGTGGGTAAGAGGCCAAAAGAGTGCCACCTTGAAAGAGGTCAATCGCCTTTAAACGAACGCCGTTAATGGTTGGATAGGATGTCATACGTAACACCTCATTTATTTAGGTTACTGTATTGTATCCATCAAGCACACCGACTGTGCATAGTTAATGCAAAATTGGCGGCGCAGACTGACTAGAATGATTTTGAGCCATAAATAGTGCTCCTTGTTGGTCGATTGTCGCATAAAAAATATCTTCTAAAGAAACCCCGCGTTGCTTCAGTTGTCCCATCAGCCAATCCTCGCTAACATTCAATTCCTTTAATACGTTGTGATAAATAACCCCTTCCACAATGACGGGTAAAGCTAGTTGCGCAGGCGGCCCCGCTAGTTGTAAATCGTCACGCGTCACGGTCGTTTGAGCGGATGTTTTTAATACACTAAGATGTCCACTTGGCTCGACAATCGCGGTCTTCACATCACGCAAGTCAAATATATCTTTTTCCCGCAGTAACTGGAGGACGTTATCTAACGTATAGCCGATCCGTCTCATATTTTGTTTAAGTAGTTCACCGTTTTGAATGACAACTGTCGGTTCGAACGTGATCAGCTTGCCGAATGGACGATACTTAAGCTTCAATGCGGTGATCAATTTTTGCAGTAAGGCGACGGAAACGATCGCGACAGCCGTATAAATATGACTAATCGATGGGTCTGCTAAATCAGCGCCGACAATCGAGCCTAATGAAATGATAATCAAAAAATCAAACACCGGTAACTCGCCGATCGTTCGCTTACCCATGAACAATGTCATAGCTAATAAGAGGGGTAAAATCGTGACGACACGACCCATGACGATGAGTGATTGTTGTAACGTTTCTGGCATCGTAAACTCTCCTAAACAAGACGTGTGCGCTTAGTATGTCTCATGATGTTCAAAACATAAAAAAACGGACGCGTATCTGCGCCCGTTTTCATAAATTATGCTCTTAGCCATTTCAAAATTTCTTGAGGTGTTGCGTTTTTACCGTAAATTAAAATACCGATTTTGAAGATCTTACCGGCCAGTTTCATACAGACCCAAATACTGACGATTAAAATCGCTAAGCCAATGATAATATCCATCCAAGGCCATTCATCGATAATCGCAAGGCGCATCATCAATATAGCAGGCGACGTAAACGGAATGTACGTGCCTACCTGTGCGGCTAAACCAGTTGGGTCAGACAAGACAGGGCCAATTAAGACAACCGGTAAAAATGGTAGCATCATGACCATACCTTGGAAGTTACTACTTGAATTCGCATCTTCTAACGTCGCACCGAGACCAACGAATAACGACGCGAAGAGTAAGTAACCTAAAATCGCGATGAGCACAAACAATAGGAGTTGTGGCGTCAGTAAGTAATCAATGATCGGGATATCATCGACTAAATAGACGGATAGCGGAATGATAAATACCATCCAAACTGTCACTTGAAATAGCCCAAGCCCGAAGTACCCGATAATTTTACCTTGCATGAGTTCAGCGGGTGTGACAGATGATAAAATAATTTCGGCGACTTTTTCTTTCTTCTCTTGTGACGCACTTTGGAAAATCATCATCCCTGTAATGACAATTGAAAATAACACAATCCCACCGAACATCGCTGGGATTCCATTTTTAAACGGGTCTTCTGCGAAACCAGCAGGAGAGTTACTTGTGACGTCAGACGAGCTCGGTTGATCAGCCATTTGGAACTGGACAGGTGTTGCGACTAAGTTCGCTTGTTCTTCAGTCAAATCAGCTTGTTGGATTTGTAACTGTTTAATGGGTTGCTCTAATGCTTGGATTTGAGCTGGGAAATTACCCCCAATATCACTTCCCGTTGCGTAATTGACGACACCGTTCTCAAGCGTCGCTTCGTTTAGAGCGACAAACGCGGCATTTCCTTCTTCTTGTAATGTGCCTCTAACATCCTCTAGACTGTCATCTGTTTCTGTGACATTCCAATTGAGAAAATCTTGTTGATTAACGACGGATTCAACTAACGAATACGCACCAATCGAGTCGTTCACATAAACTGTCGTTGCGTCGCTTCCTTCATCATCACTCATTAATAAACTGGGCACTGTCGCGAAAAAGATGAAGATGAGTGGTGTTAAAAAGAGTGAAATTAAAAATGATTTACTTTTGAGATTGCGTTTCAGTTCCCATTTACCGACCTTAAAACTATTCCGCATCTAAAACACCTTCCTTTGCTGCGATCGAGCGGCCGAGCGCCACATCGACGAAAATTTCGTGTAATGAGATTCGATCGACGAAGATTTCTTGCACGTCGAGATCACCCGGGATATTCGATAGCCAACCAGGCAATGTGACGTCACGATCGAGATATAAGACAGACGTTGAGCCATCTTGTTCGACCCGTGTGACGTCTTGAATCGCCTCGAGTGTGGCAACGTCATTGTCGCCGTAAATCGTACACTTAAAGTTCGCATACTCCGCTTTCACATCTTTCATCGCCCCATAAATAACTTGCTGGCCCTTGTTCATTAAAAACAGGCGGTCACACATTTCTTCGACGAGGTTCATCTGGTGCGAGCTGAGTAAGATCGCGGTTCCATTATCGGCTAGTTTTTTAATTTCGCGTTTAAACACATCTTGACTGACAGGGTCTAAACCAGAGAATGGTTCGTCTAAAATAAGCAGTTCTGGTTCATGAATGATTGACCCGATGAACTGGACTTTTTGACCCATCCCTTTCGATAATTCTTCCACAGAGACGTTTTCTTTACCTTCGAGATCGAATCGTTTTAAATAGTCGAGCGCCCGTTCTTTCGCGCGGTCGAGCGGGTAATCTTTTAATTCGGCGAAATAAAGTAAAATGTCCATTACTTTGACGTTTTTATATAACCCGCGTTCCTCTGGCAAATAGCCGATTTTGTGACGTGGAATCGTGTCTCCGTGATGGTTATGAAAGACGACCTCACCCCCGTCAGGGTACATAATCCCCATAATATTACGAATCGTCGTTGACTTCCCGGCTCCGTTTGGTCCTAAGACGGCCATAATCTCGCCTTTATGGACGTCGAAGGTAATGTCGTGGAGCACTTGTGTGTCTTTGAATGACTTTTGCAACTGCTTAACACTTAATACTTGTTCCAATTATCTCTCTCCCTTATAAAAATATAAGTTTCCCCATTGAAATTCTACTTTTTACTATATTTATCGTACCATATTTTGAAACCCTTTTTCTTTATATTTTGCAAAAATTGTTATATGATAGTCGTTGTGATGAAAGGGAGAGATATTAGTATGTCAGATCGTACAACGAATTGGAAACTACTATTAATGCTTGGAGCGTTCACAGCACTTGTGCCTCTGACGATTGATTTATATTTACCCGCTTTTCCGGAACTGTCGAATGATTTGAACAGCCCAGCGTCGCTTATTCAATTAAGTTTAACGACATCATTGCTCGGAATTGCGTTCGGTCAATTAACACTCGGGACGTTGAGTGATATATTTGGTCGAAAAAAACCGCTCATTATCTCGATCGCCGTTTATGTTCTGGCATCGATTGTCTGTGCTATAGCACCGAATGTTTGGGTGCTTATTATCGCGCGGTTCGTCCAAGGCTTTTCTGGAGCTGGTGGGATTGTCATTTCGCGGTCAATTATTCGTGATTTATATACTGGCACGCAGCTAACGAAAATGTTTTCATTGCTTGTGTTAGTCATGGGTCTCGCACCGATTTTAGCACCAATGATTGGCGGTCAAATATTATTATTTACAGGCTGGCGCGGCTTGTTTACGATATTGTCGATCGTGGGTATCGTCTTAACCTTTATTGCGATTTTCAGGTTAGTCGAATCATTACCACAAGAAAAACGATCAGATGGTAATATGAAGACGACGTTGAACATATTTGCTTCATTAATCAAAAATCGACGCTACATGGGCTTTGCGATGATACAAGGGTTTGCAGCGGCAGCGATGTTCTCCTATATTTCGGGGTCATCATTTATATTGCAAGATATCTTTAGTCTGTCACCCCAAACATATGCGATGATTTTCGGGATGAATGCGTTAGGGTTTATTTCGATGAGCCAAGTGGTGGGCCGTTTCTCCGGCGTGATATCAGAAGAAAAACTATTAATCGCAGGCTTTTTCGTTGCGCTCACTGGTGGGTCGATGCTCGTGCTCGCGTCACTATTAAATGGCGGGCTCATTATGGTGATTATCGGCTTGTTTTGTATCACATCAAGCACAGGATTAATTAACCCGACGAGTCTGTCATTAGCAATGCAAACGCAAGGCGATAATGCAGGAAGTGCTTCAGCTTTACTCGGTTTATTTCAGTTTATTTTTGGTGGATCTGCTGCCCCGATCGTCGGTATTTTTGGTACGGACGTCATTTTACCGCTTGCGGTTATTATTTTAACGAGCCAACTGTTATTGGTCGGCAGTTACCTAGCGTTCGTCAGACAACGACGCGTAACATCATAGGACATTGAAACCACAGTTTGACAGCTGTGGTTTTGTTTTAGGTGTTTTTGTTTGAAAATTACAATTTTTATGATAAAATATATATTAAGCTTGTGAGAGTGTCCTTTTGACAGTCATACATAATTGTGAAAGCGCATACATTACAAATGGCATGTCTTACAATCTAACAAAACAAATGATTTAGGGGAGGAATTCGTTAATGACGTATGCATTTCCAAACACAGATGGGGCAGTGATGCATTTTAAAAAGCGCTACGAGAACTTTATCGGCGGTGAATGGAAAGCGCCGGTGAATGGCAATTATTTTGATAACGTGACACCTGTTACAGGTCAAGCATTTTGTGAAATTCCGGCATCGACGAAAGAGGATGTTGATTTAGCGCTTGATGCAGCACATGCAGCAAAAGAATCATGGGGCCAAACATCCGTTGCTGAGCGGGCGAAAATTTTAAACAAGATCGCGGATCGAATTGAAGACAATTTAGAAATGTTAGCGGTCGCTGAAACGTGGGATAACGGCAAGGCGGTGCGAGAGACGTTGAACGCAGACCTGCCATTAGCAGCCGATCATTTCCGTTATTTCGCGGGGGCAATCCGTGCTCAAGAAGGGTCGATTGGTGAAATTAACCACGATACCGTCGCATATCATTTCCATGAGCCAATCGGTGTCGTCGGACAAATCATTCCGTGGAACTTCCCAATTTTAATGGCGACGTGGAAGCTAGCGCCAGCTCTTGCGACGGGTAACTGTGTTGTTTTGAAGCCAGCGGAACAGACGCCTGCGACGATATTGGTGTTGATGGAATTAATTGAGGATTTATTGCCAGCTGGTGTATTAAACGTCGTGAACGGCTTTGGTCTCGATACTGGTAAACCGTTAGCGTCGAGCGATCGAGTCGGTAAAGTGGCATTTACAGGTGAGACGACAACGGGCCGAATGATTATGCAGTACGCATCGCAAAATATTATTCCTGTCACATTAGAATTGGGTGGTAAATCACCGAATATTTTCTTCAAAGATGTCATGGATGAAGATGATGATTTCTTAGACAAAGCGATCGAAGGGTTAGTGATGTTTGCGCTAAACCAAGGGGAAGTCTGTACATGTCCGTCTCGTGCGCTTATTCATGAGGATATTTATGATGAATTTATGGAACGTGCGCTGAAACGTGTGAAAGAAATCGCGACAGGCAACCCGCTTGACCCGAATACGATGATGGGCGCGCAAGCTTCGAGGGAGCAGTTAGAGAAGATCTTGTCTTATTTAGATATTGGTAAACAAGAAGGCGCTGAATGTTTAGTCGGTGGTGAGCAAAACAAGAAAGACGGTGAGTTTGCGGAAGGTTACTACGTTGAGCCGACAGTGTTTAAAGGTGACAATAGCATGCGTATTTTCCAAGAAGAGATTTTTGGTCCAGTATTAGCTGTTACGACATTTAAGACAGATGAAGAAGCGCTCGAAATCGCGAATGACACATTGTACGGGTTAGGTGCAGGTGTATGGACACGAAATATTAATACGGCATATCGTTTCGGACGTGCGATTGAAGCAGGACGTGTATGGACGAATTGTTATCACGATTATCCAGCTCATGCCGCGTTCGGTGGCTATAAGATGTCCGGTATTGGCCGCGAAAATCATAAGATGATGCTCGAACATTACCAACAAACGAAGAATTTACTCGTGAGCTACACGCCACAGAAACTAGGATTCTTCTAAAATAGAGCGGAAAGGGGGTAAAGCGTATGGTCGAACGAGTCACAGCAACCGACGCCACGTTAGAATTGATCGATAAGATTAAAGCCGAACATGGTAATATTATGTTTCATCAATCGGGTGGCTGTTGTGATGGCAGTTCGCCGATGTGTTACCCTGAAGGCGATCTCATGATTGGCGATCAAGACGTTTATCTCGGCGATATTGGTGGCGCGCCGTTTTATATGCACAAAAGCCAATTCGACTATTGGAAGCATACCCAGCTCATCATCGATGTCGTCGATGGCCGCGGTGGCATGTTTTCACTAGAAGGTCGGCACGGTAAACGATTCCTGACCCGATCACGAGCGTTTACGGACGAAGAGAATAAACAATTGAATCGATAAGTGAAAAAGGATCAAGGCGTCTGACGCCTTGATCCTTTTTTCTGTTTTAGGGGGAGTGGTTTTGAAGTTATGAAATAAATCGTTCGATTTATTTCATAACTTCATTTATTTATTTCAAAAGTGGGCGGAGTTATTTAATAAATAGATATAAAAGATCAAAAAAATTTAAGAAAAAGGTTTTAAAAACATGAAAGGGGGTGTTTTAATTACACAAAAGTTATGCAATGAAGATAAAGAACATGTACAATGTGGATGTGATGGGGCGTCGTAAAGGAATTATTAAGATCGAATGGAAAGGGAATGTGTCGACTGAAGATATCCAGAGTGCCAACAAAGATATCGAAAAAGCAGTCAAACAGATGAATAAGGATACATTTGATGTCATGGTTGATATGGCTGGGGTTAAAGTCTTTGTGCAAGACGCGCAGCAAGAATTGGTGAAGCACCAACAATGGTTGTTAGATATCGGAATGAATCGCGCCGCTGTTATCGTCGAAAGTAATTTAGCGAAAATGCAGCTTAAACGGACGGCAAAAGAATCGAATCCTAACAACTAATTCCACTTTACTTCAAACGATGAAGCGTTATCGTTTTTACAAGCAAACTAAATTATACAGATATTAAACAAATGTTGCGCAGTGCTATTCGAGGCTGCGTACTTTTTTGTTTGTGTAAACATATGAGTTGATTTTTCCGGCCTGAATCCGTAATAATATGAACTGAATTAGCGTAAATGAGGAGGCTCATATTATGAAAGTCGAAATTTGGTCGGATGTCGTATGTCCGTTTTGTTATATAGGCAAACGTCGATTTGAAGCGGCGTTAGAACAATTTGAAGCACCAGAAAAGGTGTCTGTAGCGTTTAAAAGCTTCCAATTAGACCCAACTGTTCAGCCGGGACAGTATAACGATATTCATGAGATGTTAGCGACGAAATATCAAGTGCCATACGAACAAGGGCGCGAGATGAATCAGCAAATGGCTGAGCAAGCACGAGAAGTCGGATTGACATTCAACATGGATGCGATCATTCCAACGAACACGAAAGACGCGCAACGTTTGATTCAGTTTGCAAAACAAGAAGGTAAAGGTAATGAGCTGACGGATTCGCTTATGCAAGCCTATTTTACAGAAGGGTTAGACGTAAGTGATGAGACGGTGTTAGGAGATCGTGCAGAAGCGGTGGGGCTAAACCGCGATGAAGCGTTGAACGCCCTTCAATCCGGAGCGTTTAATGCGAATGTGAGTCGCGATATTCAAGATGCTGGCGATATCGGCGTGCAAGGTGTACCGTTCTTTGTGTTTAACGAAAAATATGCTGTCAGTGGTGCGCAACCAATCGACACCTTCACGCAAGTACTTGAAAAAGTGTACGAAGAAGAAAAACAAGAACCGAAGCTACAAATGATGAACACGCAATCGACAACAGAATATTGCGATGATGAGTCGTGTCAATAAGTGAATGGTGATCCGTGTAAATGAGCGGGTCACTTTTTTTAGGATGTTTTAAAGAATGGACCGCGTTCTAGTCGCCGCGTGATTTCCTATTAAATAGAGCATCTTATAAAAAATATGAGCGACCGTCGCGGTTAATAGAGCGACTGTCAGGTGATTAGAGCAACTGCGCCTTTTAATTGAGCGGTCTCGACGGGAATAGAGCGACTTCCATACATTTTAAAGCAACGGATTATACCCTGATTCGATAAGCGCTTGCGTGATCAACCGGTAACCTCGTCGGTTCGGATGGATGCCACCCCACGCTAGTGCGCGTCGGCCGTATTGGGTAAATGGTGACATTAAATCGACGTAGCGAACTACTGACGATGTCATCGACTGCAAAATGGCGTTAAACCGGTTGATCCAAAATGCGCTGTAAGGCAACTGTGGAAATGGGTTATACAACCCGATCAGTCTTATGAAGTAAGGGGTGGGGTGTAACGATTTCAGTAAATAGATCTCAAACAACAAATCCGTGATATGCTCATAAAATAACTGCTCTGCTCGTTCAAACGATACGGGGTTGAGGGTGTTTAAAAATTGTTGGTGCGCTTGTAGTAAGTCGTTGCCGCCGACGGTAATTGTGATAACGTGTGATTGTGCGACCCTCATCCGTAAATAGTCGTCGTTTAAAGCGGTGATTAAGTCACCACTCGTCATTCCTTTGCGTGCAACAACCTCTGTTCTGACAGGTTGCCGAAGCGTTTGGACGAGGTGGTTGCTGTAATCATAGACAAACCCTCGATGTAATAATGGTCCTAAACCTAATGTTAATGAATCACCTAAAGCACGGTAGTACACATCCTTGTTCATAAAAAACCCACCCTTTAATACGGCCTTATCACATTAGATGTACGATAAGGCCATTGTGTATGGGTGGGTGTTCGTATTTTTAATAAAAGAACGGAAACAAAATGCGGTTGATTAATCTGAATGGAAAACGTTGTCGTCTGAAGCGGCGGAATCGTCTAGGGTACCGTCCGGGTGATCCATACCCCGGCTGTCCCGGGTAACCTGGCCCATAGCCGTATCCTGACCCAGGGCCGTAGCCATAATTTGGATTATTTCGTTCGTCTTGCATGTTACCCATCTCACCCCACGGCAAAATAAGGATAACCCCGTCGTGATCGACATCATCAATAATACCATCAAACAATTGTCCATCCCCAGTTTCGAGATGGACAAAGTGCATATGATGATCGCGGCAAAAATCATGCATTTGTTCGTTATTAGGCTTCATATTCGAGTTCATTAAATCCCTCCTTAATCGTGACACTGATACTATATGCGGCCCATAACCTTTTGCGTGACTGAGACATTTGTCACATTTTAGTCATATTTTGTTTAACGAACGATAAAAGGTGGGTATGTCACTAGTAAGCAAACAACAATAGGAGGGTTTAACAATGGAAGATAAAAAGAAAGAATATGTTGAAAGACACGAAGACCCGAGTCGTACAGGCGCTACAGCGATTAAATCCATTACAGCAATCATTATAACGTTATTAATTCTAGGATTCTTCGTTTACTTTGTCTTCCCGATGTTCGGTGGCGGACAAGGTGGCGGTGGCAGCAGCCAAGGTTTTGACATTGAAATGAATGTAAGCCACGCCGAAGATAGTCATGTTGATCAATATGTAGCGTAATAAAAACACGCTGACCTATAGTTCGCTATAGAGTCAGCGTGTTTTTTAAGGATGTATAATATGTGGTTTCTTGGTTTCTGTGCTCGGATATATTCCAAGATGTTCGTTCGATGGCTCGTTTTAAAGCAAAATTGCTCGTCGGTACATTGATATACAATTCGGAAAACGTCCGATACGTTAATTGAAGCAGTTCTTCCAAAATGATTTGTAAAAAGGTCGTCGAATGATAGGGTTCGTTGATAAACGGCCCGACCACCCAAGCATCTGATTGACCTTCTTCGTAAAGTAAACCGACTAATCCAACCGTTTCTTTGTTTAAGTCAATCATCATGGCGCCGTGATGAATATAGTTGTTGTGGCGTTCGATCGCTTCTTTTAAATCGACAAATCCTTTTAAATGCGGTCGCCCAGCGTGATGTCGTTCGTGTTTAAGGCTTTGTTTGATCATGTCGTCGATCATATCATAGTCATTTCGTCCTGCCGGTCTAAGGTTGATAGGTCCCATGATGTGCCTCCTATACATTAGGTGTAGTCACATCATACCATTAAAATGCGTTTTATGCAGTAAATAAATAGGATAATTCCCATTTAACAAATATGAAAGCGCTATATAATTAACATATTTTAATTAATATTAACTTTTTTTAACATAAATCACGAATAATAAGATGAAAAATGCAATCCAAACAATTAAAAACCAATTACTGAATAAAAATGTTTCCATACTGAAACCTCCTAACTTACTTTATCTTGCCATAAACGACATTAAAATAGAAGGAATTACCGATAAGTGTCACGAAATAAATATAATATAACCAATTCCATCGAAAAGAGGGGTTCTATGCCAAAAGTTGAATTACTGGATGAAGATGTGTCATTAATAGATGTCTATGATTTAGGCTTACCGAATCGAACGGGGGCGTATGTGATACAGGATGATGAGCTGACAGTGATTGAAACGAGTGCGAGTCCATCCATTCCGCATTTGTTAGATGGGTTAAAAGCAATTGGCGAAAATCCCGAGCGCGTGCGGCATATTATCGTCACCCACGTGCACTTAGATCATGCAGGTGGTGTCGGGGTGTTGTTACAAAGCTGTCCAAATGCAACGGTCCACGTTCACCCGCGCGGGAAGCGTCATTTAGCTGATCCGACAAAACTCGTTCAAGGTGCTCGTGCAGTATACGGGGAGCAATTCGATGACCTTTTTGATCCAGTCGTCCCTGTCCCAGAAGATCGTTTAGTTGAACAACCCGATGGAAGTGACCTTCATATCGGGTCGCGGACACTGACCTTTTACGATACCCCGGGACATGCGAAACATCACGTGTCGATTCATGATTCAAAAGCCAATGCGATCTATACAGGCGATACGATTGGGGTGTATTATCCACACACATTACCATACGGTGAAATGTTAGTCTTGCCATCGACGTCGCCGAATCAATTTGATCCAAACGCCATGCTGGAGTCACTCAAACGGATTGAATCGCTCGGTGTCGATGCCATTCACTTTGGCCACTTCGGGCGGTCGACTGAGCCCGCCGTCGTTTATGACCAAATGTGCGATTGGTTGCCGTTATTTTTGGAGTTGAGTGAGGATGCGGTGAAGCGGGGTTCTAATGCGCCAGTTGAGTCAGTGCGGCAGGCGCTCTTTGATCGGGTTGCTAGTTATTTAGACGATATCGGCGTCCCGAGGGAGCATGATATTTATCCGTTATTAGAGATGGATATGAGGGTGTGTGCGATGGGATTGGTGGATTATCTAAAGAAAACAGAAGATCAATGACCTTTTATCTTCCGTCTTGATAAGGCGGGAGATTTTTTATGTAAAATCCAAGTTTTTTAATTGACGAAAGGCGTCTTTAGCGACTAAAGTAATCTATGTAATTATAATTCCGATTAAATTTATCAGAAAAGGAGTTTTTAAAGTGGCGACAAAAGTTCAGCCAGTGAGTGAAGTAAAAGATCCTGTGTCGGTTCCGAAAGACGAGGCAGGTTTAAATAAACCGCAAATGAAGTTGATTATAGCTGCGTTAATTGTAGCGGCGGGGTTAATGATTCATTTGATGGTGTCTTATAGTGGGGTGCAAGCGTTGTTGCTTGTGATTGGCCTACTGTTAGGTTATACGTTGTTTCATGCACGCTTTGGTTTTACGTCAGCTTTCCGTCGGTTTATGTCGGTTGGTAATGGAAAAGCGCTCCGTTCGCATATGGTCATGTTAGCAGTAGCGGTGACGTTGTTTGCGCCGATTTTGGCGTTTGGCCTTTCTTTTTTTGATACAGGAGTATCTGGGTATGTGGCGCCTGTCGGTGTTAGTGTAGTTGTCGGTGCCTTTTTATTCGGTGTCGGCATGCAGTTAGGTGGCGGTTGTGCATCGGGTACGCTTTACGCTGTTGGCGGCGGGCGTACAGTGATGATCGTGACGTTACTGTTCTTTATTGTTGGCTCGACGATTGGCGCGGCTCACTTGCCGTTTTGGACAGAAGATTTGCCAGCGTATCAACCGGTGTCACTCGCTGAGACGACTGGTTTCGGCTACGGTGGTGCGTGGTTGTTATCGATTGCGATTTTCGGCTTAGTCGCTTGGTTAACGCTTGTGATTGAGCGTCGTCGTAGTGCACCGAAAATGGCATCTGTTCCATCGACTAAGGGGTGGAAGCGTCTGTTTCGCGGGTCTTGGCCGTTGTTTGCGGCGGCGATTGCGCTTGCAGTATTAAACGCGCTAACGCTTATGACGCGTGGCTCGCCTTGGGGTGTGACGTCGGCTTTCGCGCTTTGGGGATCGAAAGTGGCGGATTTCTTTGGCATGGATGTGGCGAGCTGGGCGTACTGGCAAGGTGAGAGTGCGGCAGCGCTTGAGGCATCGATTTTGACGGATTCGACGACGGTGTTGAATTTTGGTGTCATCTTAGGTGCGTTTATCGCGTCTGCTGCGGGTGGTTTGTTTAAATTTACCCGCTTGACTAAAGGTAATGTGTCGGCTGCTGTGATCGGTGGTTTATTCATGGGTTACGGGGCGCGCCTAGCGTTCGGTTGTAATATCGGGGCGTACTTCGGTGGTATTGCATCGTTCAGCCTGCACGGTTATATTTGGGGCTTTATGGCACTTGCAGGAACGTTCTTAGCCCTGTATTTACGGCCATTGTTCGGCTTGTCTGTTCCAAAACCGAAAGATTCATTCTGTTAAATCAATCCCTTATGCGCGGTGATACGCATAAGGGATTTTTGATTCGATCAATATGTTACGTGATTCTGTCACATTGACTTAGGATTCTTGCAAAAGTAATGTGGAATCTATCACTTTATGGTATGATACTTGCACAATAATCGATAATGTGTATATGTTGGTAAATAAAGGGAGGCGTTCGGATGACGATCGATACACCGCAGTTATGTTTAGATTTGCCGACGATGGAGCGGAATGTAGAACGTTTGGCAGCGTTTGCGCGCGAGAATGACTTAACGTTTCGTCCGCATGTCAAAACGCATAAAAGTAAGCGGATTGCACGAATGCAAGTAGATGCTGGGGCGGTCGGTGTGACGGTCGCGACGTTGGATGAAGCAGTGGTCATGATTGAAGCGGGTGTGCCGTCTGTGATGATCGCCTATCCTGTGACGAAAGCGGTTAAAATCGAACGGTTAAAGGCGTTAACGAAGCGAGCGCACGTCATCGTGAGCGTGGATACAACGGTCGGCGCGGATTTGTTGAGTGAGGCGTTTTCGGATGCACCCATTGAGGTTTGGATGAAAGTGAATTCAGGTTTGAACCGTTGTGGGGTTGAGCCTGGCGATGAAGCGGTTGAACTTGCGCGGTACATAACGGATTTGCCTGGCTTACAATTAACAGGGATTTATACGCATGCTGGGCACGCATATGGTGCAGCGTCAGATGAAGAACGCCAAACGATTGCGCAAGCTGAGGCTGACAGTGTCGTGAGGAGCGCAGCAAAGTGTGAAGCAGCAGGAATCGCGATTAAGCACCGTAGTGTAGGGACGACGCCGACAGTTTTTGAAGCGGGGCGTTATGACGGTGTGACGGATATTCGCCCGGGGAATGCGATGTTTTACGATATGGTGCAAGTTGGACTTGGTGTTGTAGACGTGTCTGATTGTGCCGTCACCGTTAAAACGACAGTCGTATCGAAACAACACGGGCGACTCGTGATTGATGCGGGCAGTAAGGCGTTGTCGCTTGAAAAAGGCGCGCATGGTCATGCGTCGGTCGTTGGATTTGGTCGTGTTGTCGGTTATCCGGAATTGATTATTGATAAGGTGAGTGAAGAGCATGGCGTCATTCCGATCAAAGCGAATTGTCCGTTAGAGATTAATGATACGATTGACGTTATTCCAAACCATGCCTGTGTAACGGTCAATTTATTTGATCATTATGCTGTGTCAAATGGTGAATGGTGGCCAGTTGATGCTCGCGGAGGGTCGAAATAATTTTTGTCACGATGATTCATAAAAGGTCTGCTCGTATCGCATATTAAAGCGTAAGGAGGCGATCGTTTATGAGTGATCAAGAAAAGGCCAATGACGGTGTCAAACCTGAGATGATCGACCATGGTGTCATCGTAAAACCTAAAGGCGATCAGTGGCACGTCTATTTCGTCGGTGAAGAAGATGATTATGAAACGTTTGATACGGAGGAAGACGCGTTAAATCGAGCAGATGACATGTCAGATGAATACGAATCATTCGTTCAATTGCTCGACGAAGACGGCGATGTCGATGGGAATATGACGTATGATGATGTGCCATAAAAAAAGCAGTGGTAGCTGAACCACTGCTTTTCCTTATGTTAACTATGATAAGCGGCGGCGATTTGGCCTGCGACTTCTGCGTTGTGATAAACGAGTGCGAGGTTGGTCTCAAGGCTCTTACCGTCCGTTAGCGATTTAACGCGACTTAAAATAAACGGTGTTACATCTTTACCTGTCACATTGTCGGCTTTCGCTTCACTTAAAGCTTGTTCGATCACGCTTTCGATCTCGTTAAACGGAATTTCGGATGCTTTAGGGACAGGGTTTGCCACAACAGCCCCGCCGTCTAAGCCTAACTGCCACTTCGTTTGGAGTGTCTTCGCAACGTCTGCTGGGTTATCGATACTGAAATCGACGCCAAATTCGCTTTCGCGTGAATAGAATGACGGGAACGCGTTCGTCTTGTAGCCGACGACCGGTACGCCATGTGTTTCTAGATATTCAAGTGTTCGTCCGATATCTAGGATTGATTTCGCTCCAGCGCAAACAACGGCGACATTCGTTTGGGCGAGTTCTTGTAAGTCAGCTGATACGTCCCACGTATATTCGCCTTCGCGGTGGACACCACCAATACCGCCTGTTGCGAACACGCGAATGCCTGCTAAATTAGCCGCAATCATCGTACCGGCAACCGTCGTCGCACCCGTTTCTTGTTTCGCGATGATATGTGCGAAATCACGACGGCTCACTTTGTGAATGCCTTCTTCTGTCGCGAAGGTATATAATTCATCTTCGGTTAAACCGATTTTAATTTTGCCATCCATGAGGCCGATTGTGGCAGGTACAGCGCCTTGCTCGCGAATGATATTTTCAACTTTTTTCGCCATATCCATATTTTCTGGGTAGGGTAATCCGTGTGAAATGATCGTTGATTCTAGCGCGACGACGGGCTTGCCGCTTTCTAATGCATCGCGCACCTCATCTGTATAAGATAAAAATTGTTCCATCTTAATTCAACTCCTTCAATTTGTTATAGACCGTTTCGACGGATAAATCTTCTGCACAAGACTGTTCTGACTCTAAGGTGACAGTCGCGCAACCAAGTCCAAAACGACAAGATTCACTGAGTGACATTTGTTGGGTTTCTCCGTAAATTACACCTGAAGTAAAGGCGTCACCAGCCCCTGTAACATCCTTAACATCTACGGGTAATGCTTCGATAAAACCTGATTCCTCTTGGTTATAGTAATAAATACCTTTAGCGCCTAAGGTTAAGACAACCTGTTGGACACCTTGGTCGAGCAACTTCTGGCAAGCTACGGCGTAATCTTGTTCTTGATCAATTGTGACACCTGATAAGGTTTCAGCTTCCTCTTGATTAGGCAAGATTGTGTGTACGCCTATCAGATCTTTGGGTAGTTTTTCAGCCTTAATCGATGATACTGGGTCAACAAAAACCGTTAATTGCTGTTTAGCTGATTGTTCAATGACTTCTTGTAAGGCATCAGCAGCAATATTCGTATCAAGAAAAATCGCATTAGCTTGCTTTATATGAGACCATTTTTGTTGAATGAGCTGTTTTGTTAATGCATCGTAAATTGCCATGTCAGCCATTGAGACAACGAGTTCACCACTAGGATCAAGGAAAGCACTGTATGTTCCTGTTCGCTCTTGAGATAAGGTCATCATCATTTGCGTATCAATACCCAGTTTAAAAGATGCATCACGCAACCATTCGCCTTCTTTGTCCTGTCCGACAACAGTGGTCAAGCCAGGTCTTAGATTTAAGCGGGCTAAGTTTTCGGCAACATTACGAGCGACGCCACCTAATGATTCCTCGGTTTTTACAGGGTTTGATGACTGTAGCCGTACTGCTTGTAAGGCGTGGGCTTTACGGTCAACATTAGCACCCCCAACACAAGCAATCGTTTGTTCATCATTAAGGACGTATGCACGCCCTTTAATGCGCCCGGCTTCGATCAGCCGCTTAATATAATTGGCGACAGCTGGACGTGATAGCCCAATCTGATCAGCAAGTTCCTGTTGGGTAATATATGGATTGAATCGTATAATTTGTAGAATCTGTTCCTCTTTATCCACGGACTCACCTCCTTAAAATGAAAGCGTTTCACTATCTATAACAAAAGTTTAAAATATAAACATTTGTTTGTAAAGTGAAAAATATTTATGTTTTAAACTTTTATCAGTTAATAGAGTTTGAGTCAATCTATTTATTAGTCCATCAAAAAACGAGTTAACGAGTTTCCTATTGTCGCATCTTAATTTTAAGGATAAACTGAATGTGATTATAATTAAGGGAGCTAAGCTCTATGTTGAAAAAAGTATCACTCCGAACAAAAATATTAACGTCCGTTATTTCGCTGCTATTAATTGTGACAGTCTTTATTACAGGCGTTTACTCATACATAGAATGGAATCAGACAAAAGAACAAATGGGGCAGCGAGCGCTTGATGTTGCGACTTCTATCTCCTTAACACCAGAAATCATTGAAGCCTTTGATGATGAGAACCCATCTGAGACGATTCAACCAATAGCTGAGAGCATTCGTGAACAAGTCGGGGCAGAATTTATCGTCGTTGGAAACGAAAATAGTATTCGTTATTCTCATCCAATTGAAGAGCGAATTGGAAAACGCATGGTTGGTGGCGATAATGATCAAGCATTAATTGATGAAGAGTATTATACCTCAGAAGCAGTTGGTTCACTCGGGCCTTCGTTACGCGGGAAAGCGCCGATTTTTAACGAGCAAAATGAGGTGATTGGCCTTGTATCTGTTGGGTTTATGATTGAGGATATACGAAGTGCGATTTTCGATCGACTGCAAATCGTCTTTATCATTGCAGCTATTATTCTAGCTGTTGGTATAGTAGGAAGTATCGCCTTAACTAGGAGCATTCGTGATGATATTTTAGGACTGGAACCGCATGAGATTGTGAGTTTCTACCGCGAACGAAAAGCCGTATTACGTTCGGTGAAAGAAGGCATCATCGCAATAGATGGCGATGGCTATATTACGATTATGAACCATTCAGCGCGCGAAATGTTAGATCTAAATGAAGACATGAAATATCAACATATCAATGATATTCTACCCAATACAAAAATGCTAGATGTGCTTCATCAGGGCGAAGCAATGTATGACGATGAGATGATGTTAAAGGACCGAGTCTATATTGTAAATCGCATGCCAATTTTAGAAGATGGTGAAGTCGTAGGCGCTGTTGCGAGTTTCCGTGATCGAACAGAATTACAGGGTATGATTAATACGTTGTCAGAAGTGAAGCGGTATTCGGAGGATCTGAGAGCTCAAACACATGAGTACACGAATAAATTGCATGTGTTATCGGGTTTACTTCAACTAGGTCATTACGATGAAGCCATTAACATGATTCAAGAAGAGTCGAAACAGCATCACCAGCAAACGAAAACGTTATTTTCTAGCATTGAAGATCAAGCTATACAAGCCATTTTACTCGGAAAATTAGGCAAAGCATCAGAACAAAAAGTAAACTTAACTATTGATGCTGCAAGCGCGTGTGCTCCGTTACCAGCGCGAGTAAGTACGTCAAAGCTTGTGACGATCCTAGGTAATTTAATCGATAATGCCTTTGAAGCAGTCCAAAATCAAGAAGATGCTCAGGTGACTTTTTCCGTAATGGATTACGGTCGAGATGTGATTTTTGAAGTGAGTGATAATGGACTAGGTATTTCAACGGAAGATCAACAGACGATTTTCGATAAAGGGTATTCCACGAAAGGTTATGATTTTGATCGGGGTTATGGATTATCGGTTGTCGATGAAGTGGTTAATGAACTAGGTGGATCAATTGAGTTGTCGAGTCAAATCAGTCAAGGAACAGTCTTCACTGTTTATATTCCGAAAGAAAGCAGGTGTTGAATGTGACGTTAAAAATAGCCATTACAGAAGATGATTACCGTGTCGCTTCTATTCATGAGGGGTTCTTAGAGAAAGTGCCTGATTGTGAGGTTGCCTTCAAGGCGTTGACAGCAGAAGACACATTAATGAAATTGAACCATCATGATGTGGACCTAATATTGTTGGATATTTACATGCCTGATCGTTTGGGGACAGAGATCATAGCTGAAATAAAAACCATTCACCCTCATATTGGCATCATCATGATTAGTGCAGGAACTGATCGTGACATCGTCGAACAAGCCTTACAGAATGGTGTCTTTGATTATATTATTAAGCCGGTCACGATTGAACGATTTGTTGAAGCGGTTGAATCTTTTAAACAGTTTCGGGCTACATTAGACGAACGAGAAGAGGTTGACCAACGTTTCTTAGATGACTATTTCGGTCGACAAAAAGGCGGAAAAAATGAGTCCTTGCCAGAAAATACACCGAAAGGCATTGATCCATTAACACTTAAGAAGGTTCAAGACATTTTGCAAAAAGAAGTTGGGATCACAGCAGAAGAAATGGGCGAACAAATGGGTGCATCTCGAACGACAGCAAGACGATACTTAGAATATTTGATTTCAGAAAATGAATGCCAAGCAGAATTAGAATATGGAATTGTTGGTCGGCCAGAGCGACGCTACTACAAGAGCTGAGGATTAAACCTCGGCTCTTTTTTTACGAAACCGTGAACAAAATGAACAAAATACTAAAAATGAATCTAATGTCACTTATTTTGAAAACGGTTACATATTTAATTGTTTGAATTATCATAGAAATCACTCAAGAAATTATGACAATTCATTAAACATTTTAGGAGGTTTATTTATGAGGAAGGTTCTTGCAGGTTCACTATTTGCGCTTATGCTCGTTGTTTTAGCAGCATGCGGTGGGGGAGATAGTGAATCAACCGAAGGAAACGGAAGCAACGACGGGTCATCAGAGAACAGTGGTGACAATGGAGAATCAAGTTCAGAAAGCAGTTGGACACCAGAAAGCTCAATTGAAATTGTGGCACCAGCTGGAGCAGGCGGTGGCTGGGATACGACAGCTCGTATGACCGCGCAAACGCTTACAGAAGAAGGCATTATTGAACAAGACATGGGTGTTGTAAACAAACCAGGTGCAGGTGGTGCTGTTGGTTGGTCTTATATCGCAAACCAGAATAACCCACATAACATTTTCGTATCATCTTCACCATTACTATTAGTACCTTTAAACGGTCAATCAGAACATACTTATGAAGACTTTACACCGATCGCAAACGTGATTGCAGACTACGGTGCATTTGTGGCAGCTCCAGATGCTAAATGGGATACATTAGATGAGTTATTCCAAGACATGAAAGATGGAAATGCATCTGACATTACAGTTGTTGGTACATCTGCTCCTGGTAGTATGGACCATATTCAATTCATTCGTTTCGCACGTGCAGCAGGTGTTGACGTGTCAAACATCAGTTATGTATCTGACCCAGATGCAGGTGGTGTCACGCAAGTCATGAACGGCAGTGCTGATGTATTTTCAACAGGAATTGGTGATGTGACAGAGCAGATCCGTTCAGGTGACGTGAAACCATTAGCTGTTACATCTGAGGAGCGCTTAGACGGCGAAACTTTAGGAGAAATTCCAACAGCAAAAGAACAAGGTATTGACGAAACATTCGTTAACTGGAGAGGTTTCTTTGGCCCACCAGATATGACAGAAGCTCAAGTTACTTACTATGAAAACAAGTTAAAAGAAATGAGCGATTCAGAAGCCTTTGCTGATATTCGCGAAAACTACGCTTGGGATGAAATGTATATGGATAGTGAAGAGTATCAGACGTTCCTAGAAGAAGAAAATGAAGTATTTAAAGATATTTTAAGTGATCTAGGAATGTTAGAGGAATAATGAATGGTTTGGAAGTCAACGGATATTCCGTTGGCTTCTGATTATTTTTTGATCTATGCCAGAGGAGGTGTCATTGATGACCCGAAACGTTAACAGAATAATCGGCCTGATTTTAGCGTTGTTGGCTACAGGTTATTTATTGTTGAGTTATCAGTTACCAACATATGACTATATTCCAATTGATGCTGATGTGGTTCCGAAAGCTTTGGGTTGGTTGTTATTAGTTTTATCAGTCGTCTTATTCTTTTCAAAAGATCAGGACTCAGAAGAGCAGAAAGCCAAGCGTTATGTCGCAAAAAAAGATGTTAAAGCTATGGCCGGTGTTTTTGGGATCACTTTAATTTATATCATGCTACTTGAAGTGATTGGCTTTATTGTGATGACGAGTCTATTCGTCTTTTTCTGTTCACTCTTTTTAGGATACCGTCAACATGTCGTGAATGCGATTGTGTCGATTAGTTTTCCTATATTTATTTATAGTATTTTCGTCTTTTTACTCAATATTAATCTACCGCAAGGCATATTACCATTGTAAAGGAGGGGAAGCATGGGTAGTTTAGAAGGAATCTTAACTGGCTTTCAAGTAGCCATTAGTTTAGAAGGAATTATGTTTGTATTGCTCGGGGTTTTCGTCGGGACATTTATCGGAATGTTGCCCGGTTTAGGTCCAATTACGGCGATTGCCATTATGATACCCATTACATATGGAATGGACCCTGCATTAGCCCTCGTTATGATGGCTGGTGTTTACTATGGTGCTGTCTTCGGTGGATCAACTTCATCTATATTATTAAATGCACCAGGTATTTCAGGAACAGTAGCCTCGTCATTTGATGGTTATCCGATGGCGCAAAACGGTCAAGCAGGTAAAGCACTCGCGATTGCAGCGATTTCATCATTTATTGGTGGTACAATCAGTGTTGTTCTATTAATGGCTTTCGCTCCAATGCTTTCGAGTGTGGCTGTCTCGTTTGGTCCGCCAGCCTATTTTTCATTAATGTTACTCGGATTAACCGCTATTGCTAGTTTGTCAGAAGGGTCGACGTTAAAAGCGATGATTTCTGCTGTCGTTGGTTTTATGGTCGCAACGATTGGAATTGACCCACAGACAGGTACGGCTCGTTTTGACTTTGGTGCTCCACACTTATTAGATGGCATCGATTTCTTAGTCATTGCACTCGGTTTATTCGCGATTTCTGAGGTGGGTTATCTCGTAATTAATCGTTTCAAAGGTTCTTTCGCTAGTGCGAAGGAATTAGGCAGTTTAAAATTAACCAAACAAGATATGAAAGATATTAGTGGTCCTGCTGGTCGCCAATCGATTCTAGGATTTATTTTAGGGATTCTACCAGGTGCCGGGGCGACAATCGCGTCTTTTATCGGATATATTTCGGAGAAGCGGATTTCTAAAAATCCTGAGAAATTTGGTAAAGGCTATATCAAAGGTTTAGCTGGTCCAGAGACCGCAAATAATGCCGCGACAAGTGGTGCCTTCGTTCCATTATTAAGTTTAGGTATTCCAGGGTCAGGTACGACGGCTGTTATGCTAGGGGCTTTCTTAGTGCTAGGGATTCAACCTGGACCTATGTTAATGGGTGATCACCCTGATGTATTCTGGGGTGTCATTGCGAGTATGTACATTGGTAATGTGTTCTTATTAGTCTTAAACTTACCACTTATTCCGTACATTGCTCGAGTATTAACAACGCCTCGACCGCTCCTTATTTCACTGGTCATGATGTTCAGTCTAATCGGTGTTTATTCAATTAGTTTCAGTACATTTGACCTTTATTTATTACTTGGTTTTGGTGTGCTTGGTTTCTTGATGCGTATGTTTGCATTCCCAGCGCCACCATTTATTCTAGCGTTTATTCTAGGTGGCATGATGGAGCAATCCTTTAGACAGGCGATGACGAGTTCGCAAGGTAATCTATCTGTCTTCTTTACGAACAATATTTCATTAGCGCTAATTATTCTATCAGTGCTTTCATTCGCATTCCCGATTATTCAATCGATGCGTCAAAAGAAAAAACAAGCATAGAAGGTCGTTAATATGTTAAACATTTTAAAATCAAATCGTGCTGTATTGTTGATTTGGGCGGTGATGATCGGTGGGTTTGTTTTTGCAAAACTAACCGTTCTAGAACCACTTGCATCGAATCAACAATACACATTATTGGTTTTAGTGATTGCGATTTATTTATGGACTTTATCCACCATGCCCCAAGGTGCTTCCAGTATCTTTGTGCTAGCGCTCATGATTGCACTGGGTGTTGTTGATGAACCAGATCAGGCGTTTCAAGGTTTCTTGACGTCTGGTCTTTATTTTATTGTGCTTTTATCACTAATTAGCCAGGTACTCGTCACGGTTGGATTAGACCAAACGATCGCGAGTTGGTTCCAACGATTTAGTGGTGGTCATCTTGGGCGAATTATCATCAGTTTGCCTATACTGATGATTTTGCTGCCGATCTTTTTACCATCTGCAGTTGCACGGTATAAAATTTTAGCCCCGTTAATTACCAAAATGAACGAACTAAATGGGTTAGGGCATGATAGTTTGTTTCATAAATTTGGTTTGTTTGTGATTAGCTTTTTAAATCAAAAGGGAACGTTTATCGTTTTCACTGGAGGCGGTTTTTCCGTCATTGCTTATCAACTCATGGTGGAGTATGGTGTGGTAAACGTTCAGTGGTTAGAATGGATTGGAATCATGGCGCCGCCGTTGTTGGTGATGGCAGTGCTGTCTTCGATTGCCGTCTGGTTATATTTAAAGGCTAAAACAAATGCTCCTTATGAAATGACTGATACTAATTATAGATCAATTAATCAAACTGATGATAAGTATAATCGACACCCCCAGTTTAGGATCGTGGTGTTAGCTTTTGTGGCTATGGTTTCAGCATGGATTGTGACAGATCCCGAAGCTGTTCCAATTATCTTACCACCTATGGCGATGATCGTCTTTTTGGCTTTACCTAGTATTGGCTTAGTCGATAATCAGTTGATTCGCCAGTTTGATTGGGAAACGTTTTTACTGTTGGGCGCTTCATTTTCGTTAGGGTTTATAATGGCTGATAACGGGACAGCTGATGTCATTGCACAAGGCTTGTTACAGCTCGTCCCTAGTGATCTAAATAGTGTGCTGATGGTTGGCTTGATCGTGATATTCATCGTTTTATTACGGATGATGTTTACGAATGGCTCGTCTGCTATTGTCGTCATTTTCCCGATTGTGATGTCGTACGCAGATTTCGTGAACGTCAGTCATGTAGCGCTTGCTTTCCTGACGATGATGGTCGTTGGAGGAATGATTTTAATTCCAATCCATGCACCAACAACGTACTACGCGAGTTTAGCGGGTGTGTTTTCGAAAGGTGAGCAATGGGTAGTCGCGATGATTTCGACCAGTGTTACAAGTGTTGTCGCCATTATCGCAGCGTTTTTATATTGGTAGTAGGAGAGCCTCTCTAGTTTGGAGAGGTTCTTTTTTTATGGAAACATCTAAAATATAAAACGCTACATTTTATTTGTTAAGGTTGCTAGGATTCCTGCAATTTTGAGGGAGATTCCAGCACTTTTGAGGAAGATTCGCTCACTTTTGCGAGGGATTCCTGCAGTTTTGAGGGAGATTCCAGCACTTTTGAGATAGATTCCAGCACTTTTGCGGATGATTCTTTCAGTTTTAGGAAAGATTCTCTCAGTTTCGGGAGATTAGGTATTTTTTCGATTTTAGAAGGGAATTGTGTCGGGATGTCGAATATATAACATAACATGAACATGCTCGTCATAAGTTTGTATTAGCGTGAATGCCTTGGGGCTTGGTATGATAGTATTATGACGCATGAGTTCAAATTTAAACAAGGGGGAGATTTGGATGGAAGAGTACGGTATTTCGCTCGGAACGTATTTTTGGTTATTCGTGCCGATGTTGTTGGTTGTTGTTCTGTCGTTCATATCATGGATGAAAGGGCGTGACAGATCATAATGGATACAGCGACATTATTGACGTTTATTGTTTATCTCGTTGGGATGTTAGTGCTTGGGATTATTGGTTATCGTTTAACGAATAATCTATCGGATTACTTTTTAGGTGGGCGCAAATTAGGCCCAGGTGTTGCGGCGTTAAGTGCTGGCGCATCGGACATGAGTAGTTGGCTCATTCTCGGGTTGCCAGGGACGATTTATTTAAGCGGTCTTGGTGGCGCTTGGATTGCGGTTGGTTTATCAATCGGGGCGTATTTAAACTGGCAATTTATTGCGAAGAGATTGCGTATTTACACAGAAGTCTCCAATAACTCAATAACGATGCCGGATTTTTTGGAAAATCGCTTCCGTGACCATTCGCGTTTGCTTCGGAGTGCATCAGCTGCGGTTATATTGATCTTTTTCACTGTTTATGTCGCGTCAGGATTAGTTGGCGGTGCGGTCTTATTTAGTAATACATTCGGATATGATTATATGGTTGCGTTACTAATTGGTGGCGCTGTTATTATCGCATATACCTTCTTAGGTGGGTTTATTGCGGTAAGTTGGACGGACTTTATTCAAGGTATCATTATGTTTTTAGCGTTAATTGTATTGCCGTTTGTGGCAATCTCTGAATTAGGTGGCTGGAGTGAAACGATTCAAACGGTTGGCGAATTATCAGAGGGCAGTCACTTACAAATGGTTGAAGGCGTTGGTACATTAGCGATTATTTCCTCGCTTGCGTGGGGGCTTGGCTATTTCGGTCAGCCACATATTTTAGTCCGTTTTATGGCGATTCGGTCGCATAAGGATGTTCCGACGGCTCGTTTTATCGGCATGGGATGGATGGTTTTCTCCCTATTTGGTGCGATTTTCGTCGGTCTGGCTGGGTTTGCCTATCTCGGAACGGAGTCGGTGCAGTCAGAGTTGGCTGAGCGAGGGATAAGCGCATCGGTAGAAAATGGGGCGCTTATGTTAGCGAATGAAGAAGCGGTCTTTATTGCGATGTCGCAATTGTTGACGCACCCAGTTGTCGCAGGGGTCTTGCTGGCAGCGATTTTAGCAGCAATTATGAGTACCGTTGACTCGCAGCTACTTGTGTCATCATCCGCTGTGGCTGAGGACTTTTACAAAGGCTTCTTCCGCAAAAATGCCTCTAATAATGAGTTGATCTGGGTCGCGCGTATTTCGGTTATCATGATTGCGTTAATTGCCTTGATTATCGCAAGTGACGATGAAAGCCGTGTACTCGATCTCGTGGCTAACGCTTGGGCCGGTTTCGGGGCCTCATTCGGTCCGGTTGTTGTTCTTAGTTTGTTCTGGAAACGTTTAACGCGAAACGGTGCCTTAGCAGGTATCATTGTCGGCGCTGTCACCGTGTTAACATGGGATTACATTGATCCGTTTGACGGACTGTATTCGTTAGTGCCAGGTTTCTTATTTGCAACCGTCGCCGCTGTCTTAGTCAGTGTGAACGGCAAAGAACCTGAACAAGAGGTGCAGGATGAGTTTGACCAAGTGCAAGACGTGATTAATTCATAAATAGGATATCGATCGGCGGACACCTTATCGTAAGGGGTGTTCGTCGATTTTTTTGTGTCTAAAGGTGGATGGTACGAGAGGTGGCAAGGTTGGTATGATGATAATCGTCACTCACAACAAGAAAGGATCGAGGCATCATGATGGCACAAGGACACCAAGCGATGGGGCTAGCTTGGGGCGTGGCTGCGGTGACGTTTCAAAGCTGGTTACCCCTATCATTAAATAGCTTACCGGAAACATTATTATTTTTAGCTGTGGTCTTAATTGGCGCATTATTGCCGGATATTGATTCAAAACACTCTAAAATGGGGCGTTACGCGTATCCGATTTTCGCTGGAGTCGTCGCTTTAATCATTATAGGATCTGTCTGGCGTCCTGAGATATTAAGCGTTTTGACAGAGCAGAGCACGAGCTTTTTATTAATCGGAATGGGACTCATTTTACTTATGTTAACGTCACACCGAACGTGGACGCACTCGTTAGTTTTTGTCGTTATGGTGGGCGTGGTATTAACGATGCTACAGACCTCGATTAATATATCGGAAACGTTGCAATATGGCTTTTTAATAGGCGTCGTGTCGCATATATTTGGGGACTTCTTAACGAAGCAAGGCGTGCCATTGTTATACCCGATCAGTCAGAAGCGGTTTAAGTTTGTCGTCTCATTTAAAACAGGGTCGCTGGTTGAACAAGTCGTGGTCATCGGGTTGGTAGGCCTGTCTGTTTGGATGTTGGCGAGTTCTGTGATGCCATTAAATTAAAACCGGAACTTGCCTACGAGAGAACAAGTCCCGGCTTAACTCGATTGTTCATTTTGCGTGTTGGTTTGTTGGTTTTTCACCTCATCTAAATACTGCGTAAAAGCGGACTCTCCCGAATACGACAGGCATAAATACTTATGCGCCCGCGTCATCGCGATATAAAGTAAAGCGGCTTCACGTTGCGTGTCGTCTTCATAAATAAACGGCATCTGGTCAATATTCACGATAAAGACGGCTTGAAAATCGAGCCCTTTACTCGATTCGATCGTGCTAATTTTGACCTGGCCATCGTTTTTCTCGTATTGGCGTTTGCTCGACGGGTTTTCGCTAATCCAATAATGCGGGATGTCATGAGCTTTCAATTGGTGCTGGATCGTACCGATATAGTTTTCGCGCGACATCTTTTTCACCCGATACAAAATCACCATTTCATCAAACGGGACGTGGTGTTCGCGGTTTAGTTTATGAATGACTTGTGAGACGTGCGTCATTTCGTCCACGAACCGGTTCGCTTTATAAATATACGGCTCAGGCCCTTTGCGCGGCGTCGTTTTCGGCGCAATGATCTCCCCTTCGAATTCGTGCTCGGCAACTTTGTGTTGTAATTCCGAATTATGCCGGTAAAAATCCCAAGCAAACCGGACGATTTGCTGCGTATTACGGTAGTTAATCGATAAAATTTTTGACCGACCTTGGAAACTAAGCCCCGTATCCTCGACGTAACTGCGCTTCCGTTTATAAATATTTTGCGCCCGATCTTCAACGAGTAACAGTGATTGAGTCGCTGGATTAAGCAAATGACTAACGAGCGTAAGCCATTCTTGTTCAAAATCTTGCCCTTCGTCGATTAAAATCGCATCGTACTGTGCCGCTAATTGATTATTAGATTTGAGTGATTCGACGAGATTTGGGATTTGTTCGTCTTTTGCTTTAAATTTGTTATATAAAAATGAATGAAAATTATAGACTTCAATAGTGCCGAACGATTGTTTATCACCGCTTTCATCATCAAACAGTGACCCTTGATCGCCTTCGCTTTCCAATTCATTCACTTTCACGTCGATTTGTTGTTGTAAATAATTCGCAAGCGAAATGTTATAACAGAGAATGAGAATGTTCCAATCAGGATTTTCCCTCGCTAAAATCGCTGCTCGCGTCGCTAAGATTAAAGTCTTCCCGCTACCTGCAACGCCACGAATGAGACGATTTTTATCCCCTAAGTTTTTCGCATAATTTTCCTGGTGAATATCCATCGTTTTTAAGTTGTGCATCGACAGCAAAATTTGATCTTGATGCGGCGCCGGTTGTTTAAACTCGCCACTAATACGGACTTCTGGAAACAGCTTATGACGAATCGCATCGATATCAGCTTGTGGCAACGGCTCACGCAACCGGAAATTCACTTTGAACATGTTCATTAATTTTTCGATTAACACGGTTTCGGAAAAGTGACTATGGTCTGGATCAATTTCATCCCGCGCAAAACAAAACTGCGGATCGATCACGCTGTACAATTGCTCACGTGACATTTGTTCGGTATAAAGACGCGAAAAGACAGCCCCATAACCACACGGGAACTTCAAGTTATGCTGATTCTTCCCTTCCGTTTGTAGTAAATGGTTGTCTTTTTTGAGGTGATTCATTAAATGAAACGTGAATTCTTCCGCTTTTTTATACGGATTCTTTTCCATCGCCTGTTGCTGATTGCGCCCGAAAATCAACCACTCATCCTTATTCGCCTTCACAATCGTATTGAGCGTCCAATCCTTCACCTCAAGCACGACCACACCTAAATCAGGCCCGATAACGACAAAATCCGGCCGTCTTCCATGAATTTCAGGCTCATAATACACAATATAATCCTCTGGTAAATAATCCTTTAACGTACGAAACAAAATTCGCTCACCCGACGTTGCGGACGTCCGAATCGTTTCCGGTACCGTATGCGCCATAGCCGTCACCTTCGTATTGTTTGTTAGGGGTAGTTTAACATATTTTGGGGTTTGGGGTTACATGACGAGGTTTTAAATGATATTTTATTTTTAATATTTATATTTTGTTACAATGAAAGGAAACATTTTGTGATTCGGAGGTTGCGTATGAAAAAAGATATTTTCGTTGTGGGTGCAGTTATTATAAAAGATGGCAAAATACTTTGTGCTCAAAGAGGAAATAAATCGACCCTTGATTATAAATGGGAATTTCCTGGTGGCAAAGTGGAAGTAGATGAAACACCTCATGATGCACTTAAGCGCGAGATTGATGAAGAGTTTCAGTGTCAGATTAGCATTGGTGATCAAATAGAACATACAGTTTATGAGTACGATTTTGGAGTGATTCATTTAACGACTTATTACTGCAAATTAATAGACGGAGATCCTGTTTTAACGGAGCATGAAAAAATAAAATGGCTATTACCGAGTGAATTGTCACAGTTAGATTGGGCTCCAGCTGATATACCAGCTATTAAACAAATCGAAGGAGATTTTTCAGTAAATAACGAGTCATAGGGAGGTTATTATATGGAAAGTTTTGTGCAAGAATTAGAAAACTCCCTGAGGAAAGGATTTATTGATCGTTATGTGAAGAGTAGTGAAGCCTACAAACCTCAATTATTGATTAATGATCAACAAAACCGTCACACGGTTTTATCAGCCTTTCATGAAGAGTTAGAGAACTGTCATTCATTTATTTTCTCAGTTGCATTTATCACAGAGAGTGGACTAGCTACGTTAAAAGCATTACTGTATGACCTCAAGAAAAAGGGAGTCAAAGGTAAAATTTTGACATCAACATTTTTACATTTTAATCAACCAAATGTGTTTCGTGAATTATTAAAAGTGACAAATGTTGAAGTGCGTTTAACAGATGTAGAGGGTTTTCACGCAAAAGGATACATATTCGAACGAGATTCTTATCAGTCATTAATTATTGGAAGCTCTAATCTGACAGCGCATGCATTGAAAGTGAATCATGAATGGAATGTAAAGCTAACCTCACATGATAATGGTGAGTTGATCAATCATTTTAAAGAGCAATTTGAAGATGTTTGGGATCAGTCGCAGCCATTAACGTCTGAATGGATTGACCAGTATGAACAAATGTATCAGCCAACTGCTCAGGAACAATGGTCTGACAACGTCTTTGATTTCCCCGGAGAGTATCAATTTAATTCGCTAGAGAAAGCAGTGAATGTCACACCGAACAAAATGCAAGAAGCAGCTTTGCATGAAATAGAAGCGGTCAGAAGCCAGGGGCATGATAAAGGATTGGTTGTATCTGCTACCGGAACAGGTAAAACGTTTTTATCTGCGTTTGATGTCAGGCGCTATAAACCGAAACGGATGTTATTCATTGTTCACCGTGAGCAAATATTGAAAAAAGCATTAGAAGATTATAAGACGATTCTGGGTGGTAAAGATGATGATTACGGCATATTGTCTGGTTCAAGCAAGGATCTGAATGCTAGATATTTGTTTGCGACGATTCAATCAATATCTAAAGATGAAACACTGCAACAATTAGATCCAGAATTATTCGATTACATATTAGTTGATGAGGTCCACAAGGCAGGTGCTCAATCTTACCAAAAAGTGATTAATCATTTCGAACCACAATTTTTAATGGGTATGACTGCAACACCAGAACGTACGGATGATTTTAATATTTATGAGTTATTTGATTACAACATAGCTTATGAAATTCGTTTACAAGAAGCGATGGAAGAAGACATGCTTTCTCCGTTTCACTATTTTGGTGTGACAGACTTTGAAATAAATGGAGAAATAATTGATGACACAACAAAATTGTCGCAGTTAGTCACGAAAGAACGCGTTGATCACGTATTAGAGAAAATACATTATTACGGATATTCCGGTGATCGTGTTCAGGGCTTGATCTTTTGTAGTCAAAGAGAAGAAGCCAAGAAGTTATCGCAGTTGATCAATGAACGAGGCTACAGAACGGTTGCCCTAACAGGTGAAGACTCTCAGGATGTGAGATTAGAATATGTTAATAAACTAGAAAATGGCGAGCTTGATTATATCTTGACGGTCGACATTTTTAATGAAGGAATAGATATTCCATCGATCAATCAAGTGGTCATGTTACGACAAACTGAATCGAGCATTATTTTTGTTCAGCAATTAGGAAGAGGGCTAAGAAAACATGATTCAAAAGATTTTGTGACGGTGATTGATTTTATCGGTAATTACAAGAAAAACTATTTGATTCCTGTTGCTTTATCAGGTGATCATTCACAAAATAAAGATAATATTCGACGAAAAACGGTTGATACAAGTTATATCACAGGTGTATCAACGATAAATTTTGAAGAAGTTGCTAAGAAACACGTTTTTGATTCTATTAACAATGAAAACTTATCGCAGTTAAAAATTTTACGGGAAGAGTTTAAACAGCTTCAGTACAAGCTAGGTGAAATTCCTTATCTATATGATTTTTTAAATCATGAATCGATTGATCCAGAAGTAATTGTTGATAAATACGATAATTACTTTGAATTCTTGCACAAAGTTGGGGTGAAAGATTTACCGAGTGTTGGTCTACAAGAATATAAAATATTAACGATGCTATCCAAAGAAATATTAAATGGTAAACGAATGCATGAGATCGTTCTATTAGAGATGTTAATTAATCACAGTTCGGTTACAGAGGAGTCCTATAAGAGTAGGTTATCCAGTCTTGGATGTGAAATTGATGATAAGACGATTCAATCAGTGAAAAATATATTCACTTTATCTTTTTTCAAAGAGACTGACATGAAAAAGTATGGAGGAGAGTCATTAGTTTCAATTGAACAAAATGAAATATATTTAAACAATACCTTTGTTAAAGGACTAGAAGATGAATTCTTTAAATCATTAGTGTTAGACGTATTGGCCACAGCTAAAGAAAAAGCTGAGTCATACGATGATGATGAGCCGTTTACGCTTTATGAGAAATATTCTCGCAAAGATGCTTGTAAACTATTGGAATGGGATAAAGATGAAAGTTCAACGGTTTATGGGTATAAAGTAAAACATGGGACTTGTCCGATTTTTGTAACATACCATAAACAAGATGTTGAATCGAGTATTGATTACGGTGATGAGTTATTAAGTCCTGACGTTTTCAAATGGTACACCAGAAGTAATCGTTCATTAAAGTCACATGAGGTGCAGAATATTATTCATTCTCAAGATCATGGTATTGATATTCATATTTTCCTAAAGAAAGATGATGATGAAGGGAAAGACTTTTATTATCTAGGGCAGGCGACACCTGACAGAGAAACTGTAGAAGAAGATAAGATGTTGGATAAACACGGGAAGCAAATCCCTGTCGTCCATATGAACATGATGCTGGAACAACCTGTGGAATATCATTTATATAAGTATTTAACTGATGAATAAAATGTTTTTCGATTAATACAAATTCAAAGTACCACGACCTTCAAAAGCATCAACCAACTGTCTAAATTCGGAGACGGGGCTTTTGAAGCGACTTTGGTTTGTTATTGATTATGGACTGGTAACTTTTATTTGAAAAAGGAACAACTGAGGCGTATTATTATATTATAAAGAAAGTATACATTGGAATAAGATGATATGATATTGGGTGTGAAATTTATAGGAGGGGATTGAAGATGAAACCCTTGACCTTAGAAGAGTTGCGACGCCAAAGAAAAAAGAACTTAGAATTATATGGAGACACGATTAAAGAATTTGAACAAGAAGTCAAAAAAATCCTAGATATAATGAAGGTCGATTGCGTCCTAGAGACCCAGTTGAAGCTAAGATTTTAAAAAAACTTAAGGACAACAGAAAATGAATATTGAGCAAGCTAAATATTGATTTAAATTACTTAAAAACACAAAAGCTGAGCAAACGGGAACGACATGAATTAAATGAATGGTTTCAAAAATTGGGAATTGATTATTATGTTTGGTAATATTTGTTTGATGATGAATGAATTAATATAAGTTGACCACATTCCAATTTCGAATGTGGTCTTTTTCGTTAAAAATATCGAGGAGTTATTCTGACTAAAACGAGGGATACGATGAAACAAACAGGTTTAGTTCTAGAAGGTGGCGGCAGTCGCGGGGTTTATTCGGCTGGCGTGTTGCGTTATATGATGGAGCAGGATTGGTATTTGCCGTATACGATTGGTGTGTCGGCGGGGGCTTGTAATGGCTCGTCGTATGTGGCGAGGCAGTTGGACCGGAATCGTCGTGTGAATATTGATTTTGTGGACCATCCGGATTATTTGTCGCTTCGGAATTTGGTGCGGAAGCGGCAGTTGTTCGGGATGGATTTTTTGTTTGATACATTGCCGAATGAGTTAGCGCCATTTGATTATCAGACGTTTGACCAGGCAAAAGAGGATTTTGTTGTGGGTGTGACGGATTGTATGACAGGTGAGGCGTTGTATTACCGAAAGTCGGAATACCCTGATGACATGGTGACGTTGCTTCGGGCGTCGAGTTCCCTTCCGTTAGTGGCCCCTGTTGTCGAGTTTGAAGGGCGTTATTTAATGGATGGTGGGATTGCGGACCCGATTCCGCTTCGCCAGTCAGAACGCGATGGTAACACGAAGCATGTCGTGGTGCTAACGAAAGAACGTGGCTATTACAAAAAACCGCAATCGTTTCGTAGATGGATCCGGCGAAAATACCGGGATTATCCTGGATTGCTTGAGGCGTTGAATCGTCGTCATCACGTGTACAATGACACGCTTGATTATATTTATAAGGAAGAAGCTAAAGGGAATGTGTTTGTCATTAGTCCTTCGAGCGCACCAGAAGTTGGACGTGTCGAACGGAATAAGCAAAAACTGACGGCGCTTTACAATCAAGGCTATCACGATGCGGAAGTCCTCGCGCCGTCGTTAAGACAATTTTTAGAGCAATAATAAAACTGGATGAGTGCGCTCATCCAGTTTTTTGATTAATCGATATCTATTACAATTTTACCTTTGGCGTGGTGGGTTTCGCTTAGCGCGTGGGCGTCGCGAATGCCTTGTTCTGACAGTGGGTAATGATGGCCAATGACAGGTTTGATTTTTTCGTCTTCAAGCAGTTTTGCGATCGCGCGCATTTGCTCTCCGACGGGCTGTAACCAAACGAATCCGGCTTTGACGTTGTGTGCTTCGGCTTGGTTTTCATCAGGTGGTGTAGCGACGGATGCTAGCTTGCCGCTTTCTTTTAACACCTTATAGCTGTGTTCTTGAATTTCGCCGCCGAGCGTGTCGAGGACGAAATCGAAGTCTTCTAATACATCGGTGAAATCTTGTTTTTTGTAATTGACGACTTCATCAGCACCGAGTGAATAAAGAAATTCGACGTTGTGTGTGCTAGCTGTGGTTGCGACGTGGGCACCTGTTATTTTAGCGAGTTGGATCGCCATCGTGCCAACGCCACCAGCACCTGCGTGGATTAACACTTTATCACCTGGTTGGATATCGGCGAAATCGTATAAACATTGCCAAGCCGTCATCGTCGTCAGTGGTACGCCGGCTGCTTCTTGGAATGTAATGTTTTCAGGAATGTGTGCGAGTAAGTGTGCATCAACGGCTGTGTATTCCGCGTATGTGCCTTCGTTCGTTAATTCAGGGCGTGCAAACACGCGGTCACCAATTTGAAAATCGGTTACATCATCGGCGACTTCATCGACGACGCCTGCTGTGTCCCAACCTAAAATGACGGGGAATTCAAACGGGACCATGTCTTGTAAGTAACCAGCACGTAGCTTCCAATCGAGTGGGTTAATCGACGTCGCGTGCTGTTTCACGATCACTTGGCCAGATTCCGGCCTTGGTTTTTCGATCGTTTCTTCGATGAGCTGTTCCTGCCCGCCGTATTCATGTATTCTTATCGCTTGCATAATAGGGTCACTCTCCATTTTTATTTATAATCAGTTACTTATCTATTGTAAGTAAAATAAGTTGGGCGCGACAAATGATGTGCTTGGTTTGATTGGTGATCGACGATATATAGCTGATTGCGACGATTTATGGTAAAACTCGACGATATCGACATCCAGATCATCTTAAATTAAAAATTTTTAAAACATTTAACTAAAAATTTAGATCATTCTGTGCTATGATGCGTAAAAAGGAGTGATATTATGCACAATCATGATCATACGATTCATAAACATTGTCATCATACGGTATGGGATAACAGTTTGGAGCCGATTAAGTCGGTGAAGCCAGGTGAGAGTGTGCATTTCGAAGTGCACGACGCGTCTGGTGGACAATTGTCTGAGAAATCGACGTCGAGTGATGTGCCGAATTTAGATTTTAGCAAAGTAAATCCGGTGACGGGGCCTGTTTATGTGGAAGGCGCAGAACCGGGCGATACGCTTGAAGTGGAGATTGAGCATTTTGGTACGATGAGCTGGGGTTGGACGGCGATTATTCCGGGCTTTGGCTTATTGAATGAGCAATTTCCTGATCCACATTTGAAAATTTGGGATTTAAACAATCAAAATGTGGCGCAGTTTGCGGATGGCATCGAGATTCCGACGAAGCCGTTTCCGGGAACGATCGGTGTAGCGCTGCCTGAAGCGGGTGAGCATAGTGTCGTGCCGCCGCGTCAAAACGGGGGTAATATGGATATTCGTCATTTAACGAAAGGGACGCGTTTGTTTTTACCGGTGTGGGTCGCTGGAGCGCTCTTTTCAGTTGGTGACACGCACGCCGCGCAAGGTGACGGTGAAGTGTGCGGGACAGCGATTGAAGCCCCGATGGAAATTCAGCTTAAGTTCAAGCTACATAAGGGCAAGTCGATCCAAGAACCGCGTTTTATTACGCCAGGCCCACTGACGACAGGCTTAGATGAAAAAGGATATTACGTGACGACTGGTCATAGCGACGACCTCATGACGGCATCGAAAAAAGCGGTGGAGTATATGATTGAGCATCTCGGCGAAACATACGGACTGAGCGATCAGGATGCGTACGCTTTATCAAGTGTCGCAGTCGATTTGAAAATTAGCGAAATCGTCGATGTGCCGAATTATCTCGTCTCAGCTTATTTACCGCAAAAGATTTTTAAGTAATTAATGGTGAGAAGCCTGCTCCCGTAACGTTGTGGGGCAGGTTTTTTTAGTGTGAAAAATCGGTTTTACGGCGAAATTTGAGCGTTATACGGCGAAATTTGAGCGTTATACGGCGAAATCTCTTGAACATACGGCGAAAATCAAAGCAGATACGGCGCTTTTTTGGAATTATACGGCGAAAATCACGACGAATACGGCGAAATCCGACATTCAGATCATATCCACAAAGCTTTAGTAAAACATGAATCTATATAATGCGCCACTGTGCATAACCGGCGACTTGTCCACTGAAAAATTGTGGACAAAATAACTTTGTACACAACAATCTGTGTACAAATGTGCATAAGTGAGCGATTTCACAAGGTTTTTCCACGTTACATGCAGATTTATCCCAAAGTTGTACACAAGGTAAGGGGATTTTTCCCGAATCTATCCCCAATAAAATGAGAGGATTTCCACAAATCTGACTTGACTATCACGTTGCGTGAGGGATTATGCTACAGGAGAAGGAGTTGATCATCGTGAAAGTACAAGACGTCGCATCGTTAGTCGGCATTAGTGTGCGCACGCTGCATCACTATGATGAGATTGGGCTGTTGACGCCTGATAAAGATCCGCAAACGGGTTATCGTGACTATTCGGATGACGATTTGACGATGCTTCAGCACATTTTATTTTTTAAAGAGCTCGGGTTGCCGCTCAAAGATATTAAGGAAATCATCCACAACCCGGCCTATGATCAGCTCGAGGCGTTGCAGCTTCACCGTCAGATGTTGTTAAATAAACGAGCGCAACTCGATCGAATGTTGGAGACGGTGGATGGAGCAATCGAGGCGCAGAAGGGAGGCATAAGCGTGGCGAATGAAGAGAAATTTAAAGGATTTGATTTTAGTGTAAATCCTTACGAAGAGGAAGTGCGCGAACGTTGGGGTGATGCGAAGGTTGATGAAGCGCAGTCGAATGTCGCGCAAATGGATGAGTCGAAGCAGGAAGAGATGAATGCGATCTACCGTGAGTTAGCGACGATTCGCGACGTGGACCCAACGTCAACAGAGGCTCAAACCGCGATTAAAAAGTGGTATGATTTTTTAAATCACAACGTCGCGACGTACACGCCTGAGATGTTCAAAGGGCTGGGCATGATGTATGTCCAAGATGAGCGTTTTGAACAAAATATCGATCAATTCGGGGATGGTCTTGCCAAGTTTATGAGTGAGACGATGGCGAAATTTGCCGAACGACAGTAGTGGTCAACGCGTATAGCGAATAGGCCTCCTGCATACACTAAGGAAAAATAGGTGTTAGGAGGCATGCTATGGAGACGTGCCAATACTGCGACAAGCGTGCGGTCGGCAAATGCCGAACGTGTAATAAAGCGCTTTGTTCGAATTGTCGGGTGTCAAGTAACGGCGTCGGTTATTGTAATATTGAATGTATGAGATGAAGAAGAGTGGTGGGAGCCGCTCTTTTTTTGATGCAAGCGGGCCTGAGGTATCGCTGATTATGATGATTTATCGCCGATTTTTCGGAAATATCGTCGCAATTCTAGTTTTATCGTCGATCAAGAACATTTATCGTCGCAATTCAGAATATATCGTCGATCACCAGATTTATATAAAATAATTTTTTGTTCAAAAATACTCGATTATATTTACTTAATGTGATAGGATTAATAAAAATGTTTAATCATTGTTTAGTTAATGAAGGGAGTTAATGACAAAATGACAAAATATGATGCGCAATATTATCCGTATGCTTCTCGTCGAAATGTCGTTTATGGTCGTAACGGCATGGTGGCGACGTCGCAACCGCTCGCGGCACAGGCGGGGCGCGATATTTTAAAGCAAGGTGGTAACGCGATTGACGCAGCGATCGCAACTGCAGCCGCGCTTACCGTGTTAGAACCAACATCGAACGGCATTGGTTCGGATGCGTTCGCGCTTGTTTGGGTCGATGGTCAAATTCACGGCTTGAACGCAAGTGGCTATGCCCCGCAAAATATTTCCGTCGAGAAATTAAAAGAAGCGGGCTATGATGAAATGCCGACGTTCGGTAAAGTGCCGGTGACGGTGCCTGGTACGCCTGCAGCTTGGGCTGAATTGTCGGAAAAGTTCGGTAAATTGCCTTTAACGGACGTGATGGCGCCGGCGATTACATATGCTGAGGAAGGTTATCCGTTGTCACCGACGTTAGCATTCCACTGGCAAGCGGCTTACAACAAATTTACGAAGACGTTTGAAGACGATATTTTCAAGCATTGGTTTGACACCTTCGCGCCAGATGGACGTGCACCACAAGTGGGTGAGATGTGGTCATCGAAAGGTCACGCAGAAACACTACGCAAGATTGCCGAAACAAAAGCGGAGTCGTTTTACCGTGGTGAATTAGCTGATCAGATTGATGACTTTTTCAAACAACATGACGGCTATTTGACGAAGGATGACCTGGCGGGATATAAACCGCAATGGGTAGATCCGATTAAAGTGAATTATCGTGGTTATGATGTGTGGGAGATTCCGCCGAACGGGCAAGGATTAATCGCTCTCATTGCACTTAATATGCTAAAAGGCTATGAATTTAATGAAAAAGAAAGCGTCGAGACGTATCATAAACAAATCGAAGCGATGAAGCTCGCGTTCACTGACGGTCTCGAATATATTACGCAAAAAGATGAGATGGACGTGTCAGTGGAAGATTTATTGTCTGATGACTATGCGGAAAAACGCCGCGAACTTATCGGCGATGAAGCACTACAGCCTGAACCGGGTGAACCGCCGCGTGGTGGCACAGTTTATTTATCAACGGCTGATGGCGACGGTAATATGGTGTCGTTTATTCAAAGTAATTACATGGGCTTCGGCTCAGGGGTTGTCATTCCGGGGACAGGCATTGCCATGCAAAATCGTGGGCATACGTTCTCGTTTGATGAAAATCATGCGAATGTCCTTAAACCAGGGAAGCAGACGTTCCATACGATTATCCCAGGCTTTTTATCAAAAGGCGATCAGCCAGTGGGGCCATTCGGTGTGATGGGAGGCTTTATGCAACCGCAAGGCCACGCACAAGTCGTGATGAACACGGTCGATTTTCATCTGAATCCGCAGGCAGCGCTCGATGCACCGAGGTGGCAATGGGTCGAAGATAAGACGGTTAAAGTCGAGCCGTTGTTCCCAGACCATATCGCCCAAGCGTTACAGCGAAAAGGGCATAACATTCAAAAAACACTCTATCCATATGAGTTCGGGCGCGGGCAAATTATTTGGCGTGACCCAGAAACAGGCGTGTTAGCAGGCGGAACGGAGCACCGAACAGATGGCGATGTCGCCGCATGGTAATAAAAAAACAGGCTGATAGGTCAGCCTGTTTCTTATAATTTAAGACCTGTCCGGCTTTTGAAGCGGCGAAGTAAGATGTGGCTTTCAACGCGTGTAATGCCTTCAAGGGCGTACAGTTCTTCGTTAATGAATTTTTCAAGTGCTTGGAAATCTTCGACTAGGACGTGTGTATGTAATGTACTCGGCCCCGTCATTTGATAACAGCTCGCGACACTTGGGTGATCGGCTAATTTTTCAGCGACATAGACGAGTGAATTCGGCTCACAGTCCACGTTAAAGAAAGCAGACACGCCTTTGCCAACTTTTTCGGAGTTGATGACGACGCTGAATTTCTCGATGATGCCAGCTTCTTGCATTTGATTAATGCGATCGCGAACCGCAACACGGGATAAGCCGAGCTCCTTTGCTAGGTCAACGTAAGACATACGCCCGTTGTCACTTAAGATATTCAAAATTTTAAAATCTGTATCATTCAATTTCATTCTAAACACCACATTTCAATTGAGATTGTTAATTTAATTATAAAAGAAACGGCGCAAAATGTCATATCATAGCTGAAGTATAAATAATTCTGTTATTTTTTAATCGTTTTGAGTCGTCAGAAAGGGTGATGCACTTGAGTTTTGCTTTACAAAAAGACATCTTCATCGGCTTTTTTCGGGCTAGTATGTTAGGTTATGGTGGCGGCCCAGCGACGATTCCGCTCGTCCATAAAGAAGTTGTCGAGACTTACGGTTGGCTCGATGATGAAGAGTTTTCGGATATTTTGGCGATTGGTAATACACTGCCTGGCCCGATCATGACGAAGATGGCGGGTTATATCGGCTATCGTGTCGGCGGCTATGCGGGACTGACGTCAGCTCTGGCTGCAAGCGTGTTGCCGACGGTGCTCATTATGATTGCGCTTATTAGTGTGCTCATTAATTATCGTGATTCGCCTGTCGTGCAAGGTATGACGAATGCGATCGCGCCGGTTGTCGGGGTGATGTTGTTTATGCTCGCGTTCAATTTCTTGCGCCGGTCGCAAAGAGCTCTAGGTTGGCCAGTCGTGGTTGGGCTAAGTGTTGTCAGTTTAATTGCGTTTGAATTAATTGGGCTTCATCCGGCTATTTTGATTGCGGCACTCATTATTTATGCGCTCGTACGCCGGTCGCCGAAAGAAGGTGAGGCATCATGATCGAGTATTGGCATTTATTTTTAGCGTTTTTAATACCAGGGGTTGTTGGGTATGGTGGTGGCCCAGCCTCGATTCCGCTTATTGAGTATGAAGTCGTGCAGCGTTACGGCTGGATGACGACGCCTGAATTCGGTGAAGTGCTCGCGCTCGGCAATGCTTTGCCCGGGCCGATCGCGACGAAAATGGCAGGGTATATCGGTTATGAAGTTGGTGGCGTGTTCGGTGCTGTTGTCGCCATTGCTGCTACGGTGATTCCGTCCTTAGTCGCGATGATTATTTTATTAAAATTATTGATGCGATTTAAAAACTCACCGAAAGTGAAGCGGATGACGACATTAATCCGCCCAGCGATTGCCGTGCTACTCGGCGTGTTAGCGTACCAATTTTTCGCGACGTCTTATGAAGGAGCAGGGCTCGTCCAAACGATTCTGCTCGTCGTACTTAGTTTCTTAGCGCTCGAACGCTGGCACATTCATCCCGCGTTCGTTATTATCGGCGCGCTTTCGTATGGCGCTATCTTTTTATCATAATGGCATGACAAGCGAGGTTCCTCAATGTGAGGGATTTCGCTTTTTTTGTGGTCTTGGCCGTTTCGCCGTATGTGAAGCTGATTTCGCCGATAAAATCTGAATTATCGCCGTATCGACGCGTAAAATCGCCGTATAAGCAGCCGATTTCGCCGATAATAGGTGCAAATTTGCAGAATACACGATTATGTAAGTGAATGTTGCTGAATTTAAAAGTATAGATCTGTTGAATAAAACAAAATCTATTTGATGCTTAAATTTCCGCAAATATCTGCAAATTTGCCAAAATATCATTTGTGATAGCGCTTACACCGCCGTCGCGAGCGCGTTCTTGATACCATTAGCAAATTTGGAGGAATTGATAGCATGTGACAGGAATCAAAAGAATTTAAAAGAATGAGCTTTTTGACTTGAAATAAATAAGATATGTGCTACTATATAGTAGGAAATTATGAAATATCATAAAATTTACTGGAAAGGGGTAGATGAAGATGACAACATCTTTAATTCTTGTTTCAACGATTGTATTTTTCTTTTTAGCGACTGTATATTTTGTGGATAGTGTTGTGAATCGCATCAAGAAGAAAAAATCCGATCTACGCCTAGAGCCAGTTCATAATGACAATGAAATGGATCTAGCACATCGCTAAAAGAGTTAGATAGAGAACCTATTTCATACTATTCAAATAGATGAAACAACTGCTACCGGTTAGTCTGAGGACTGACCGGTTTATTTTTTGGTCAAAAAAAGAACACAACGGGCGAGCCCGTTGTGTCCAATTGAAAGATGGCGTGACCGAGATATCGTCGATTTCCCGATGATATCGCCGAACGCCAGGGTTTATCGCCGATTTCAAAGAAATATCGTCAATTCCTAAAATATATCGCCGAAATTCAAATTTTATCGTTGAACTCCGAAATATATCGTCGATCTGCCAATTTTATCGTCGAATTCACCGATCATCCGCGTTTGAACATCGACAATCTCACATTTGTCGCGATCAAAACGCCTGTAATGACGACTACACCGCCTGCGATTTGGGCGAGGCTTACGGTTTCGCCGAGGAAGATCATCGCGCCGATCGTCGTGAAAACGGGGAGTAAATTTAAAAACACACTCGATAATGATGGGCCGAGATTTTGCACGGCTGAATTCCAAAAATATAGAGCGATAACTGACGGGAAGATCCCGAGATAGAGCAGTCCTGATATGCTCTCGACATAAAATAGCTCAGCGCCGGGAAAAACGAATAACCACTCGATTGCGACGACCGGAATCATGACGAGTGCGCCGAGTCCAATCATCGCAAACATCGCGCCGTAGATTGGGTATTTATGGTTGTGTTGTTTGAGTAATAATGAATAAAATGCCCAAACAATCATCGCAAGCAACATCGTTAAGTCGCCGGGGTTAATTTGTAAGGCCAATAATCGCTCGATCGACCCTTCGATTAAAACCCAGACAGCCCCGACAAACGACAGCGCAACGCCGAAAATTTGCCGGTTAGACAGTCGTTCTTTTAAAAAGATATAGCCGACAATCATTGCGAATACTGGGGTTGTCGCCTCGACAATGCCGGCATTCGTTGACGTCGTGTAATTGAGCGATAAATAAATAAGGACGTTAAATGTTGTGATTCCGGTTAACGCAAACCCTAATAACGGTTTCCAGTCACGACGGAAGACATCAAAATATTGCCGGAATTGCTTTAAACCGAGTGGCGCGATCACTAAAAACGCAATCACGTTGCGGATGAAGGCGACCGTAATCGGGGGCAGCTCGGATACAGCTTTCCCGACGATTAAGTTTCCGGAAAACATCATCACAACTAATATAAGAAACATATAATATTTAACCATCATGTCATCTCCGCTCTACTAAGCGCGGTCGGTGTAAGGTTTGATTGACAAAAAGACGCGCTGATAAATTGGACTCTGAATGAAAGTGAAAATAAACGTAAAAATAAAAGCCGGTCCACCTAAAACAAGACCGACTAGCAACACGCCAGATTCGACGTAAATACGAATGAGCTGAATCGATTTGCCCGTCATGTCAGAAATCGATAGCATAAATCCGTCACGCGGGCCGAGGCCGATTTGAGCAGCCGAATATGTACCGCCACCGATTCCCATCGTGATAATCGCAAGCAGCATAATCATGATATCTCCGATTAAGTAGCCAGTTGTCGGAAACCATTGTAAGTATAAAAACATATCGACAAACACGCCGACTAAAAATGTATTCAAAAAGGTGCCGATGTTGATGTATTCACGTCTTGCGAAAAAGGTAAAGATAATAATCGTAAGACCAATAATGACGGTCCACGTCCCGACTGATAATCCGAATAAATCATAAAACGCAATCGTAAGAACGTCCCACGGGTGGATGCCGAGGTACTGAACTTGAATCGCTAAAGCAATGCCGTAAGAGAAAATCAATAATCCGATAAAAAAGATCGTAAACTGTTTGTAAACCATTGTATCTTGCCTTTCTGTTTATTCATTCTATAGATGTGACTGAGTTTTCATTCTTGCAGTTTTGCGTGAGATTCGTGCACTTTTCAGGATGATTCCAGCACTTTCGCGTGAGATTCGTGCACTTTTTAGGATGATTCCAGCACTTTTGCGTGAGATTCGTGCACTTTCGCGAGGGATTCCCGCAGTTTCGCGGGAGATTCACGCACTTTTGCTGAGGATTCCTGCAATTTTGGGGATGATTCCTGCACTTTCGCGAAGGATTCCCGCAGTTTCGTGGGAGATTCGTGCACTTTTCAGGATGATTCCAGCACTTTCACAAAAGATTCTTGCACTTTATGTGCTGGTGGGTGCATGATTTCTATTGTATCAGATTTCGTGTTAAGATTTTGAATAGAATGATAGAAAGGGTGTGGGTGAGTGATGAGTGAGATTAAACATGCGATTCAAGATTATTATCCGAGTGATTTGGCGCATTGTTTTGGTTGTGGGCGCAACAATGAGTTAGGGCATGGATTCCGTACAGGGTGGAATGGTGATGAGACGCTTACGGTGTATGAACCGCCTGAAGCATATACGGCGATTCCGGGGTATGTATACGGTGGATTGTTGGCGTCGTTAATTGATTGTCATGGGACAGGGTCCGCGTCGCTTGCGTTACATCGTAAACAAGGTCATGAACCTGAAGATGGCGTCGAGCCACCGCGGTTTGTCACGGCTGAACTGAACGTGCAATTTTTAAAACCGACACCGCAACACACTGAACTGCGTGTAACGGGTGAGGTGGAAGAAGTGCATCCGAAAAAATTCAATGTTCATACGGTCGTTTACGCTAATAATGATATCGTAGCAAAAGGATTAGTCGTCGCTGCGGTGATGCCAGATGGTTTCGGGAAGGCGTAACAAATTAAGCGCATAAATTCTCCTAATTGCAACAGATTAAGAATGATATCATATCTGATGCATATGGGGGATTGTCATGACAAAACAATCCTACTGGCAAGCGATTTTGCAACGAACCGATGAATTAACACAATTGATTAATGAGTATTGGCGTGCGTATTCATCGCTGTCATCTTGGCCTTTTTGGTTAAATATCGTGTTAATTATTACGCCATTAGTGATTTTATATTTTGCGATAGATCGGTCGCGTCTGTTTGAGATTATGTTTTCGGATTGCTCGTGCATATGTTATGGAATTATACGAGTAATTATTTAGAGATAAAAGTATTATATCGACATATGTATTTTCTGACGACGATGTTGCCGTCAGCCTTCACGATGGTGGCATCTGCCTTACCAGTTGGTTTTATGTTAGTCTATCAATATTGTACGAATCACGGCAAAAATTACTACATTTATATTACGGTTTTGAGCGCTATTTTCGCGTTTGTGTTAGCACCGATTGAATCGTGGCTTGGGTTGACGCATATGGCTGATCGCTTTCATTATGGGTATTTATTTGTCATTGACCTTGCGATTGCTTTTTCGACGTTTTGGTTTGTAAAATGGTTAAAAAGCGTCCGTAAGTAAAAAATCATATGCTTTGTACGGTCATTGGGGTGATGGTTATGGCGATTATGCTGACGTTAGTTAGTATTATTATAGCGGTTTTAGTTGTCGTCTATAGTGTGGATCGTTTGCGAGGTGTCTCGCGCCGTTATTTTAGTGTGTTTAACACGTTGTTTACGCTCGCGGTGATTGCGTATTTTTTAACCGAAAGTATGCAGCGTGATGGCTGGGCGTTCAATGGTCATATCATCGTGTTATTCGGAATAGCAATCGTCATGTTAGTCATAGATTATAAAATGCATCATCAAGAAGCGTGATCATCTCAACTGGAGGTGATCACGCTTTTTCAATACGGTCTGTCGTTTTAAGGTCGTCTAAATGGCTCGCGCCGATTCCGAACATGACCATTTGGAGTTCTAATTCTTTCACCTTCATCCATTCGATGACGTGTTCAGGCGATTCCACTGCTTCTTTCAAAATTTTCCGCGCAAACCCGACGTAATCGGCCCCTAATGCAATGGCTTTTGCTCCGTCTAATCCGTTGCGAATGCCGCCGCTTGCGATAAGCGGATGATCAGGTAACGCTTGGCGCACGTCGGTTAAACATTTAGCGGTCGGATTTCCCCAACTTGCGAACGCTTCAGCGGCTTGTTTTTTGATCGGTTCCTGTGAGCGCAGTTTTTCAACTTGGCTCCAAGACGTGCCGCCAGCGCCTGCAATGTCGATAAATGATACGCCAGCATCATATAACTGACGAGCGACGTCGCGGTCGATGCCGAAGCCGACTTCTTTCACGCCGACTGGGACAGATAGCGCGTCTACTAACGCTTCGATCTTTTCAAGTAATCCGGCGAAATTCGTGTCGCCGCCTGGTTGAATTATTTCTTGAATCGAGTTTAAGTGCAAGACTAATGCGTTCGCTTCAGTCAAATCGATAATCCGTTCGACGTCAGCGTGCGTGACGCCGTAATTGAGCTGAACGGCGCCTAAGTTCGCAATAATCGGGATGGACGGCGCGTGAGATCGTAATTGAAACGATGAACGGAAGTCTTCTTTTTCTAAAATAACCCGTGTCGACCCAAGCGCTAGTGCCCAACCTTGTTGTTCCGCGGCGATAGCTAAATGGCGATTAATCGATTCCGCCATCTCCGCACCACCTGTCATCGAGCTGACTAAAAACGGACTCGATAACGATTGGCCAACCAGCGATGTGCTTAAATCGATCGCGTCGAAATCAATCTCAGGTAACGCGTTATGCCTGAAGTAATATGCTTCAATCCCGCTTCGGTTAGTACCTAAAGACTCGTCGGAGAGGCTGTATGTGATATGTTCGCTTTTTCGTTTATGAATGTCGTCTGTCATGTTTTGGCCTCCTCTTGCATAATGGCTTCGGCTACTAATTTGCCAGAACGTGTAACGATCGGTGTGCCACCACCAGGGTGTGTCGATCCACCGACGAACCAAAGCCGGTCGATGTCGTTAGCCTTATTCGGTAATCGGAAAAAGGCTTGCTTAAACGAGTTCGAACTCGCGCCGTAGATCGCGCCTTGGTAAGCGCCGGTTTGCCAGTGTAAATCTTGCGGTGTCATCGCCTCGATATAATCGATGTGGTCACGCACGTTCGTTAACCCTTTCGTTTCTAATAAATCAAGAATGTGCTCGGTATAGGATTGTTTCTTGTCTTCCCAGTCGACCCCTTCCAACTGACTCGGTGCGTTAACTAAGACGAACAAATTGCTATGGTCAGCACTTGGCACGACGGAACCATCGTCATAACCACTAAAGCAAATATAAATCGTCGGATCATCAATCAGTTCCTTCGTTTTAAATAATTGATCGAATTCTTTTGCGTAATCCTCTGGAAAATAGACTTGATGATGTTGTAATTCGTCGTATCGGGTGTCTAACCCTAATAATAACGCAAAACCGGATAACGATGGTTCGGTTTTGTGGACTTTCGTCGCCCGTTCGGGGAAAAAGCGTTCGTAAACCGTCAATGCGTCCATGTTCGCGATGATGTGATCGGCATGCACGATATCTTGCGCGATTTCAACGCCTACAGCACGTCCGTTTTCGGTCACAATATTGGTGACTTCTTGGTTAAATGTGATGCTCACACCTAATTCTTCGGCAAGTTCGCGCATCGCATTAACCATTTGATACGTCCCGCCACGAACACTGTACACACCGAGTCCTGCTTCAATATAGGCCATCATCCCGTAGATTGCAGGCGCTTGATACGGCGACGAGCCAATGTAAGTCGCATATCGCCCGAACATATTTAAAATATACGGATGATTGAAATAACCTTTTAACCAATCTTGATACGTCGTCAGTGGCTTAATTCGCATAAATTGTTTGATTAACGTCAAGTCGAGCTTATCTTGCCACCGGTACATTAATCGATTCAAAAAATGATGTTCAGCAATCTCATAAAACGACTCGCTCCTCTGTAAAAACGCAGGGTACTGAGCAGCATCGTGTTCACTCACGTTTGCGATGGCGGCTTGTACACGTTCGGTATCAGGCGAAAACGGAATGCGCGTCCCGTCAGGAAAAATGTTCATCGTCCCGGCTGTAATTGGATAGAACTCGATGTAATCACTGATGTCACGGCCGCTTAAAGCGAAAACCTCCGAAAACATATGCGTCATCGTGATCGTACTCGGTCCTAAATCAAAATGGTACCCAGCAGCATGGCGTTGTTGTAATTTGCCACCTGCTTCGCTATTTTGCTCGATCACCTCGACGTCATAACCGTTTGAGGCTAACACAATCGCATTGGCTAATCCGCCGAGCCCTGCGCCGATAATAATCGCTTTTGTCATAAATAACGTCGTCCTTTCCATACGTAGCCTCGTTTACGAATCGATGTCCAAGCCGATTGGAGTAATAAAATCACCATGAGCAGCGCGCTTATCGCCATACCTAACCCGTGCCACTGCCGGACGCCACTCCACCAATCGACGAGTAGCTTTGTGATGATAGCGAGCCATAACGCACTCGCAGACAATAGACGCCACTCTGGCACCCATATCGTGACAAGCGGGAGGGTGTAGAGCAACGTGTACATGAAAACAACGACGATCATGAGTAGGTAATTACGGTTCAACCCTGTAAAAATATTTTTCATGTAACCTCGCCAAACATCACTCGCGTTATGATACATCCGCATCCAAACGTAACGGTCGATTTTGAGCAGTTGTGCGGGTTCGCTATGTTGTTTGACGCGTTTCATTAACGCCATGTCATCGACTATCGCGTCTTTAATCGATTCGTGCCCGCCGATACGGTTATATGTATGGTTTTCAACTGCGACGAAACCGCCGTGTGCTGCGGCGAATTTCGGATCGTTCGAGCGTGTAATTTGTCTTACTGGAAGATGACACAAAATCACAAACTGCATCATCGTCACGAGAAATCGTTCTAACTGTGTCTTAACGATTTGTTTCGGGAAACCGGAAATGATTCCGCGTTGTTGCGTGTGTAAATGGGGGGTTAGCGCTTCAAGTGCACGCTCGTCGAGTCGGACGTCTGCATCGATAAACAACAACCAATCGCCTTTTGCATGTTTGGCTAACTGGTGACACGCAAACACTTTGCCTTTCCAACCATCAGGGAGTTGCTCGCCTTGCCAAAAAGACAGTCTCTGATAACGTGCGCGTAAAGCTTTTAATTTAACGGCTGTGTCGTCAGTTGATTGATCATCTAATACAAACACTTCGACGGGTTGGACGGTTTGACGCTCAATCGATTGGATGCACGCCTCAATATTATCCGCTTCATTACGCGCCGGTATTAGCACAGACACCGTCTCGTTTGCGTGACTATCATCATGTCGCGCCCCCATTTTCGGATAAATCCGCATGTTATACATCACGAATCCGAGTTGCGCTAATAGCCAAATCGTGACGATCCATAATAGCGTAGTCATCCATGCATTCCTCCGCTTCTTATCGTAAAGACATGTACGGCGCGTCAAACGGTGCGTCCGGTTTGTCGATCAACGCCTTCACTTGTTTGTCCCGTTGTGCTTGTAACAACGCTTCACAATCCTTTGCGATGTCTAACTTTGATTGTGTCGTATTAATCAATTTCGCCGCACCGACGTCAATAGCGCCGATTGTTTTAGGGTGTTCGTAGTGATAGTAATGAAATGTGACAGGTTTCACCGCGGCCTTCTCAAATTGTTGGATTAAATAGCCGATACCTTTTTGAAACTGAAGCGGCGCTTGTGGGTGTTCGATGGCGCCTTGCGGAAACAGCCATATTTTTTTGCCCTGGGCGATAAGGTCTTGTGTATATAACAACGAGCGAACAACATCTTTCGGCTGATCGCGGTTCACGGAGTAAGCACCTAATTTTTGAAAAAAACGATACTCATTTAAACCAGATTCATTCATCATGATATAATGGTCGTTCTTCGAAAAACGCTCGGTTAATTGAAAGATAAGCAGCCCATCCCACCACGAGCTATGATTAGCAATATAAATCGTTGGCACTTCGGTTTTTTCATCGATATCACCAGTTATGCTGACCGTACTAAAGTGCTTACGAATTAAGTGATATTTTTGATAGAGATAAAATAATCGTTTAAACCCTAGGCGTTTATTGGCTTCGATCATAACGATACCATCCTTCTGCAAGCATAACGGCGACTGCGGTGACGATTAAGATACTAATAACACCTTCACGTGCTGTCAGGATGCCGAAAAATAACACGATGAGCTGAAAGAGCCAAACGCCACGCCGTCGGTCGCGCGCATTCATCGTCTGTTTCGGAATCATGAGACTGACGATAAACGCTAATACAAACCAAGCGATGAAATTCGTCAGAGGAATCCCGTAATAAGCGCCTGAATGCTCCCACCCCCAAAAGCCGAGCTCAATCGCTGCCGGGTCTAAGATCGCATCAATGACAAGCACCCAAAACCCGATTTGTAGTGAGCGGATGACACGGTTCGAACTCGTCGACAAAAATAGGCTGCTATAAATGACGCCAATCCACGCGAACCCGAGTGTAAACGGAACGCCTAGCACTAAAAATCCGAGTGTATCTGTGTACTCATACGTCCCAAACGGAAAGCCCGTCGCTACGCCGATTACTTCAACAGTATAGGTGAGAAGCCCGATTGCGAGGGCGGTTAAAATATTTCGCGTGCTCCAGTCATATAACGCAACAGTCGCGAGCGCAAACAAGATCAGAAAGATACTATTCGAAAAACTTAACCAATCCGGCACTTCCCAAAAAAACATCAGGACAAAACCGATACACGTCCAAATGACGAATGCCATGTAAGAGATTTGCTTCATCGTATCCATCCTATTCATTGATCACACGTAAGAAAAGGCTTGCTTTACGGTCGGCGCTTACAATCGCCCGTTCATGAAACACATGATAATCTTGCTCGCGAACGACTTCGATAATTTCACGGTAATACATTGCAGCGAGTCTGATTGCTAGAGCACTTTCGTCCGGGTATGTGTCGAGTCCGTCTAAGCCTTGCTCAAACCAGTCATCGGCTTGTGTAATTAACGCTTCAATCGCATCGACAAACGCTTCATTAACCACTTGATTATCAAAATCCTCTAGTGTATAGCCGTGTTTCTCTAGTATATCACGTGGTAAATAACGACGGTTTAACTGTTGATCTTCTCCGACATCACGAATAATATTGACGATCTGCATGCCTTTACCTAATGCGATGCCCGCCTCCGTCACCCGTTCAGACGGCGCATCGTGTAAGACAGGAAGGAGCATTTCACCGACAGAGCCTGCTACCCGATAACAATATTCCTCTAAGTCTTCCAAAGTGTCGTAATGCGTCTGCTCATAATCGAGTCGTTGTCCGGCAAACTGTGTGTAAAACGGATCTTTCGTCACGGAGAAATGATGAAACAAAAAGCGCAACGCAGGCCAAATAAAATGCCCCTCCGCGTCGTTTAAATGCGTGAACTTATTTTCCAATTCATCCAATGTATATGGCGACGTTTCCGGCTCATCAACGGCGTCGTCAATCATGCGACAAAACGAATAAATAATGAACACCGCTTCTTTTCGAGGGGACGGTAAATGTTTGAACGCGTGATAAAAACTAGATGAATCCTTTTTCATCATTTGTTCACACGCATCAGCAAAATCTTGACTCAGTATCATATGATCATCTCCTTTTTCTCCTCAAAATGATCCGCCAACAAACGTGCACCTTGCATCACGATCGGAATGCCCCCACCTGGGTGGACTGAAGCACCGACGGTATAAAGTCCTTTAATTGACGGATGCACAACTTGCGGACGAAAAGCTCCTGATTGTTTGAGGTGCGGGGCAATACCAAAGCTGCCCCCCATAAACAACCCACTTTGCTCGGCTTCTTGTGGTGTGCGGATTTTCTTCCATTTGATATGTTCTCGTAAATTCGGAAATGCTCTTGATTCAATTGTCTCTAATGCTTGGTCGACGAGTTGATCTTGTACATGATCCCAATCCATGTTTGGCGTAGCTGGAACAGGGATTAATAAATAGAGCACGCTTTTGTCTGGTGGTGCGGCGTTAGAATCTAAAGCAGTGGGATTAAAGACATAGGTTGAAAGGTCGTTTGATAGAGTATGTGTTTCAAATACCTCTTTCATATGCTTGTCAAACCTATTCGGTAAGAAAAATTGATGCGCCTGCCGATCAGAGAAGCGTTTATTCACCCCTAAATAAACGAGTAAGCAACCTGATGATGGCTGGTATGACGGTTGTTTTTTCGGTGGTTGGTCATCCACCAATTGATCGAGTAACGGGTAATCGCCGTTAAAGATCACGTGATCAAACGGCTCGAATTGCCCGTTTACTTGCACCCCTGTGACTTGGCGGTCTTGTTCATGAATGCGTTCAACCGTTGCGTTTGTGTGAATGCGTATCCCGTGATCGTAACACGCCTGCTCTAAGACCGGGATGAGCGCGTGATAACCCCCTTTCACATACCAAATGCCGTATGCGTGCTCGCTATAGGAAATTAACCCGTACAATGCAGGAACACGGTAGGGTGACCCGCCAATGTAAAGGCTTTGCAGCATATACGTTTGTTTCACTTTATCGTCTTTGAAGTAATGGGATAGAAACGTCGACAAAGATTGGTATGATTGGGATTTGAACACGAACTTTAAGTTTTGAAAGGTTAAGAAATCGCGCATCCGGTGAAAGGCGCGTGATAAAAATGCGTCGTACCCAAAATGATAGATGTCTTTCATATCCCTAATATATGATCTAAATGCATCGCCTGCACCTGGGGAGAAGGCATTCAATTCTTCCTGTTGCTTTAAGGGGTCGCGCCATTTCGTCATCTTCGTCCCGTCTTCAAAAAACAAATCGTATAACGGCTCGCACGGAATCAAGTCTAATGCGTCGCGGGGTACACCAGCTTCATCCAAAATCTCTCGTAACAAGTCAGGTAACAAGACGATCGTTGGGCCTTGGTCGATCGTGAATTCGCCGTTCGTTTCATATGTTAGACGACCCCCGAGATAATCGTTTTGTTCATAAATCGTCACGTTATAACCTTTGCGTGCTAAAAGCAAGGCGCTCACCATGCCACCGACACCAGCGCCGATTACACTAACTGTCATACGTCACACGTCCTTTAGGGATCAAGTTTTGTTCGTAACCACGTTGTGCGGTTAATAGATCAACACTAATCATCGCCGATTGAAAAATCGTCGGTAAGCCACTACCAGGATGTGTCCCGCCGCCGACTAAGAAACAATGATCCACATCTTCAAATTGATTGTGCGGTCGGAAAATCATCATTTGATCTAAACTGTGCGCTAAATTAAACGTCGCGCCTTGATAAACGTGATACGTGTCCTGCCAATCTGCTGGGGTAATAATATGTTCTGCTTCAATATAATCTTCTAAGTTATCGATACCAGACTCTTTGGCGACTGTTCGAATCATATCGTCGCGCAAATCTTGTTTGACTTCATTCCAATCTATGTTGGACGCGACGTTCGGTACAGGCATTAACATATAAAGTGCAGTTTTGCCAGGTGGTGCGAGCGTCGGGTCGATTTGACTCGGGTTATGCACATAGATCGACGGGTCATCAGACAAGATTTGGCGTTCTGTCATATCATCGACGTTACGTTTATAGTCCTCAGCGAATAACACCATATGATGCGGTAAGTCGATTGGGTGATCAATCCCGAGATAGACCATAAATGTCGAGCACGATAATTTTTTCTTGGCTAGCTTTTGCGGTTTGTATGTTGTTAAATCTTGTTCATCGAATAAATGATTGATCGCATAACCGAAATCGGCGTTAATCACGACGTCATCTGCCGTTTCCGTGCGACCGTCAGAGAGGACAACACCAGACGCGCTACCGTTTTCAACCATCACGCGTTCGACGGGTTCTTCGAGATGAATGCGGCCGCCGAATTCCTCAATTACTTCAGCCATCGCTTCACACACACGATTCACGCCACCGATCGGATGATACAACCCATAACGATGCTCCAAAAACGACAAAATCGTAAACGTCCCCGGACAATTCCACGGCGACATCCCGAGATATTTCGCCTGAAAAGAAAACGCCCACTTCAATCGTTCGTCGTTAAAATATTTACTCAAGCGCCCGTGCACCGTATCGAATGCGTTCAGTTTCGGGAGTGCGCGCACCATGTCTTTCGTGAAAAAATCCGTAAACGAACTAAACGGTTGGCGCAACAACTGAATCACACGGTCGAATTTTTTCCCTTCAACGTCTAAAAACTGACGGTAACCTGCTGCATCACCCGGGAATAACGATTCAATCTGCTCAGCTGTCGCCTCAACATCACGACTCGGTTGAAACGTCACATCGCCGAACTTCAACGTGTACAACGGATCAATTTCTCTCATGTCGACATAATCATATAAATTGCGGCCGACGCGTTCGAACACTTCCTCTAACACTTGAGGCATCATAAAAAACGTCGGCCCTAAATCAAATGAATAGTCACCTAGGTTAAGTTTCGACGTCCGCCCACCGACTTGTGGTTGTTTTTCATAAACATCAACGTCATAACCTTTCCGTGCTAACTGCATCGCTGCAGCTAATCCGCCCGGCCCAGCTCCGACAACAATCGTTTTTTTCGACATGCGCATCTCCCCTTTGTTACGACAAACAACGTTCTCAATGAATGTGTTTATTATAACTTTTTGTATAACTTTTGTATAGTTTTAAGGCTTGTTTCATGAAAAATATTCAAATAAAGTCGCGCTAAATGGTTGTTGTGCGTGGTGAATTTAGACAAAAATTGCAGCTAAGTGTGAAAGGTAGAGGATCTTAGGTGTGGAAGGTATGTCAGACTATACCCTTTTAATGAGTTATTAAACGGAACTAAAATTAGTGGATTCCAGCACTTTTTAGAGAGATTCATGCAGTTTTCGTAAGGATTCCGGCATTTTTCAGAGAGATTCATGCAGTTTCGATGAACGTTTGGTTAGGTTTATCTGGAACTTTATAACCAAATCAAAATGTTACTTAATGTCTAAATCGAACACATTTATGTAAGTTTACCGTGTATTACATCTTATTAATGATGCTATATAAAATTAATCGATTCATCATGTAAGTTAAAGATCCTGAAGTGTTGTTTTATCTTACGTATTGTTGTTATATAAGAAAAAATAATATCAAAATGAAAACGATATTAAATTTATTGTATTTTTAAGTAAATAAAATGTTAATTTTTGATTATTTATGTATATAATTAAGTGTATATTTAATTTTCAGAATAAAGGGAATTGAAAGGAAGTTTATTTTGGCTGGTTTAATACTTCGACGATTTATTCAGATGTTTTTTTTACTTATTGGGATTTCAATTATCGTTTTTCTGAGTATGCATTTAGCGCCGGGGGACCCAGCCAGAATTATTGGCGGTCCAACAGCGACAGACTCAGATATTCAACCTCTCGTTGTCCAATATTGGAACTACATAACAAACGTTTTCCAAGGTGATTTAGGTTACTCGTTCCAATCAGGACAATCAGTTAATGAAGCGATCGCAACACGTTTTCCGAATACATTAAACTTAGCCATTGCGAGTATCATCGTGGCGATTGTCGTTGGTGTGACGGCTGGAACTATTTCAGCACTAAAACAAAACTCGTGGTTGGACGTTTTTACAACGACTGGCGCTCTTGCTGGGATTTCGATTCCGAACTTTTGGTTAGGGACGTTACTCATTCTCTTATTTGCGGTGAACTTACAATGGCTTCCGGCTGGGGGATTGAGCGCACCTTTTTGGACAGTTACTGGTATGAAAGAACTGATATTACCCGCAATCACATTAGGCACGGGAGCAGCGGCATTAATCGCAAGGATGACCCGTTCGTCCATGTTAGAAGTCGTACGATCTGATTTCGTCCGAACAGCGCGGGCGAAAGGTGTTCGTGAGCGTGTCATTATCGGAATCCACTGTATGCGAAATGCGATGATACCTGTCATAACGGTAATCGGTATGAATTTCGGCTTTCTATTAGGTGGAACGATTATTGTTGAACAAGTTTTCGCCATTAATGGTGTCGGGCGATTGATGATTGACTCTATCGCAGACAGAGATTTCCCGATGGTGCAAGGATCCGTCTTACTCGTTGCTAGTTTATTCGTCGTTGTGAATTTAATCGTCGATATTATTTATATCTTCATTGATCCACGAATCAGTATTGACTAAAGGAGGGGCAACATGTCATCAGAAGTCGCGACTAACTCAGTGGACCTCAATCAGCTAGAAAAAGAAAGCTATTTTAAAAGTATTGCCAAACGACTCGTGAAAAATAAGTTGGCCGTAATCGGTTTAATTATTATTGCGATCCAAACGTTGCTAGCCGTTTTTGCTGAATTTATTACCGTGTACGACCCAGCAGAACAAGCCTTGACGAAACAAGAGTTACCCGTTGGTTCAGAAAGGCATTGGCTCGGGACCGACAATCTCGGACGCGATATGTGGAGTCGCATTGTGCACGGTGCAAGAATATCGATTTTAGTCGGAATAGGTGCCGTCGGTTTAGGGCTTGTCGGTGGTGTGTTACTCGGCATGATTGCTGGGTACTACAGGCGACTTGATAATCTCATTATGAGAATGATGGATTTATTGTTTGCCTTTCCTGGTATATTACTTGCGATGCTCGTCATTACGATTCTCGGGACAAGCCTAGTGAACGTCGTCATTGCGATTAGTATTTGGTCGATTCCCGTTTGTGCCAGAATCGTTCGCGGGAGCGTCTTGTCGGCCAAGAAAGAAGAATACATCTTAGCACAAAAATCACTCGGCTCAAGTCATTTGAGAATTATGTTTAAACATATTTTACCGAATATTACAGCGCCGATTATCGTGTTTGCGACGATGAGAATGGCGACCGCTATTCTATCGACGTCAGCATTAAGTTTCTTAGGCTTAGGTGCTCAACCACCAACACCTGAATGGGGCGCTATGATTGCCGCTGGTCAGGATTATATGTGGACATCACCGCATATGACCGTTGTTCCAGGAATAGCGATCATGCTAGTCGTATTCGCATTCAATGTCGTTGGTGATGGATTACGAGATGCTTTAGATCCGAATATGGATTTAAATCAATAAATTTGAAGGGGGAAGGAACATGAAAAAAGTACTGTTTTTGTTCATTTTATTAGTCGGTTTAGTATTAGCCGCATGTGGCGGAGGTCAAGAAGGATCTGATGGAGGGTCATCTGATAGCTCTGGAGAATCAGGTAACGAATCATCTGAAACTAGTGAAGGGGGGAGGCGATTCAACGGTCACGTACGCATCCACATCTGATGTGGTTGGACTGTCGCCTATCTTAACGAACGATAGTGTGTCGTCACGTGTTATTGAACAAATGTATGAAACATTTGTTAATTGCTGACGAGCCGACGACCGCTTTAGACGTGACGATTCAATCGCAAATTTTAGATCTATTAGACGATTTAAAAGATCAATACAATATGGGCGTCGTATTGATCACGCATGATATGGGCGTTGTGGCGGAAGTCGCTGATCGAGTGATGGTTATGTATGCAGGTGAAAAAATCGAAGAAGCGGATGTTGACAGTATATTCAACAACCCGCAGCACCCGTATACTAAAGGGTTGCTTAAATCAGTTCCAAACGTTGATGATAAGGAGCATAACTTAGATCCGATTCCAGGTCAGTTACCAGGTTTGAAAGATCGTTCAACAGCTTGCCCATTTGTGGCCCGTTGTGAATTTGCGATGGATAAATGTGCGACTGATTCACCTAAGACATTTGACGTAGGATTTCAACATACGGTGAGATGTTGGTTACAGGAGGAAGAAGACCATGAGCGAAACGAGTCAGCCAATATTACAACTGGATAACGTGAACAAACATTTCCCGATTCGTGGTGGATTTTTACGACGTGTTCAACATCAGGTCTTTGCTGTGAACAATATTTCGATAGACGTTGAAGCAGGCGATTCGGTTGGCATTGTCGGTGAGTCGGGATGTGGTAAATCGACGTTAGGCAAAACCATTCTTAATTTAGAAGAAGCAACGAGCGGTAATATTTATTTTAAAGGTCAGAATATCACGGATATGAAAGAAAAAGCCTTTAAAGAATTTAAGAAAAATATGCAAATCATCTTCCAGGACCCCTTCGCGTCATTAGACCCGCGCCAACGCGTCGGGGATACACTCGAAGAACCGTTTGTGATTCATACGGATTTATCAAAAGAAGAACGACAAGAGCGCGTGCTCGGGTTACTGCATGAAGTCGGCTTAAATGCATCGCATTATTACAATTACCCGCACCAATTTAGCGGCGGCCAACGCCAACGAATCGGAATTGCCCGGGCCATTGCGTTAAACCCTGAGTTAATTATATGTGATGAGGCAGTCTCAGCATTAGACGTATCAGTGCAAGCACAAGTGCTTAAATTATTACAAAATATACAAGATAAATACGAGCTAACCTATTTGTTTATTTCACACGATTTAGGCGTCGTTAGACATTTTTGTAATAAGATTTTAGTGATGTATTTAGGCCATATGGTTGAGTGGGCACCCATTGATGAACTATATGATAACCCATTACATCCATATACTGAAGCATTACTAAACGCTATTCCACGTCCAGTACCAGGGCGTAACCAAGAAAGAGTCAAGTTGGAAGGCGATTTGCCAAGTCCATCCGACCCACCACAAGGTTGCCCGTTTAATACGAGATGTCCCATTGCGACAGACGTATGTCGGGAAAAGATGCCCGAATGGGTCGAAGTGACAGACGATCATTTTGTTGCTTGTCATCACCGAACGTAATCGTTTGGAGGCATGATATATTGCTATGTTTACCCCCTTTTTTAAACATAGAGAAAAGGGCTCCCGTTGCGGGGGGGCTTTTTTTGGTCCAGGAAAAGCATTATACGTCTAGTCGTACTCGATTCCCTGATGGATCAACTGTGACGGTCGTATTCCCTTCATGTTCGATCGGTGCACCAAATGCTTCAAGTTGGTTTAACACGACTTGTTTGTCATCTTCACCATTTAGTTTTAGCGTGAATGATTTTAGACCTGGTGTCGTCTGAGAAGGTTTGTCTGCACCGACACCATTCCACGTATTAATAGCGATGTGATGGTGGTAATGGCCATCAGCGATAAATAAAGCTTGACCGCCGAAACGACAGACGATATCTAACCCTAATGCATCGGTATAAAACTGCTTCGTTTCATCGAGATCAGCGACATGTAAATGAATATGTCCCATGATAGTTTGCGTAGGTAACCCTTGCCAACCAGCTTCCGTCGCATGTGATAACACGTCACGCGCATCAAGCGGATCGACAGCCATCGCGACTTCACCATTTTCCCACGACCATTCAGATGGATCACGATCAGCGTACACTTCAATCCCATTGCCATCCGGGTCAGCGAAATAAATCGATTCACTTACCCAGTGGTCAGATGCCCCAATTTGGACATTTTGTTCGGCAATATGTTTGATGAAATCAGCTAAATCAGCCCGAGTCGGTAACAAAATGGCGAAATGATAAAGCCCTGCCGTACGACGCGTCTCACGCTTTGGGCTAGACAGTTGATGAATCGTTAAAATCGCCTGCTCCCCATCAGCGCTTAGTGCGACCGTTGATTCGTCTTGACTCAACACACGAAAACCGACCACTTGTTGGTAAAAAGCCGTCGACCGTTCTAAATCTGTTACGTTTATGTCAACATAACTGACATGCTTGACTGGTGCTTGATGAAATTGCATAAGGAGGCATCCCTTGAATTGTTACTTACTTTTATGTAAGTAGATTTAATATAGTAAGTTTAGGGAGTCAAATTATACTGACGGGGTATGGTTGGTATTGAACAATCGCCACTTGTTAAATCTTGTTATTTAAATCATTTGCTTGTAGAGTGGTGTTAAGGTGGTGATATTATGAGTCATAAGCTGAAAGTCGGTGAGCTGCGAGAAGAATATTTGATTGAGGAAGACATTTGGCGGGTGTTCACCGTTGTCCTTTCGAATAAGTCTGCTAAATCTGCTACATATAAATACGCCTTGATCAAAGCTATGATCGAAAACTTATACCAAGTCAATCACCATCACGAACTAAATTATGATCAATTGGCTTATAGCTTTGCGAAAATTTATTGGAACCTGATTATCCATCATGGTTTGGTTAAACAAAATAGTAGTGACCGTAGAGCAAGAGTTGTTACTGAAATGCTAGACTTCCAACACAAACACGGAATTCCAAGTGATTTTAGCTTTGATAAAATCAAGGCCTCATTGCAATTGAAATTAGTGTCCAAAATAAAATCAGTTATGAAAATCAACGTATTCGGCGCGCTTTATGGTGATACAAATGCGTTATTCTATGAATTTGACCATCGAACAGAGTATTTTAGGTTTCATTCAACCGTCCATGAATTCATGTTGAAATATCAGCGATTAATCGTTAATTTAACGAATTATCATATGGCTAAAATGATTGAGGAGTTAAACGAATATCCTTCCACGAGTTATTTGCTTGATAAAGTGGAGAGCATTGCTAAGCGCAGCTCCTTGAAGCCTTATGAAGAGGTATTGTTAAATTACTTTGAAGCAACATGTTTCTATTGCGGTAAAAGTTTAACGCGAGGTAATCGAGCTAGTCACGTCGACCATTTTATCCCGTGGTCCTTTGTTCAGTCGGATCAAATATGGAATTTGGTTATGGCGTGTGGCACGTGTAATATACAGAAGAAAGACAAATTGCCAAAGCGGGATTATCTTGACGACATTATTGCAAGGAACAACCAGCTACAAGAAGTAATCCAGGAGAAAGATCGCGATTCCAGCTTGCGTCATTATCATGATCAAAAGATTGTCTTATTGTACGATTATTCTATTAAAAATGGTTTCGATGATATATGGGTGCCGAACTAACACGTTTATGCTAAATAAGCGTGTTAGTTATCTTTGACTTCTTCTAAAAGAATCCTTTTATCAAATCCACCACGTTCTTTGGCTTTCGTTTGACGCATTTGTTCAACTCTCTCCATATCAGAATTGTTCACTTTAGCTAACGCATGAATAACCTCTAAAACATCTGCTAGTTCCTCTAATAAATCCTCCTGACCTTGAGCTTCGTGCACTTCATTAACTTCTTCATACAGTTTCTTTTTTAAGGCTTCTACATATTCATTTTCGTCTAATATGCGGGTGGAATACTGTTTTTCAGATTTTTCGATGATGGTTGGTATGTAATCACGAACTAACTTTTGATATGTTGGCATGGTCGTCACTCCTTGCGATATTTTACAACCATTGTAAGTCATTTAGTGGTTTGGTTCAATTTGCTTGATAAGTATAAATAGTAATGTTTTGGACACCCCAATACATAGAAGAACTAAATCATAAGGGGTGGTCTGAATGAGAGGATTTTGGATTATGTTTTTGAGTCTTGGGTTGATGTTGGCAGGGTGTGCGACGAATGATAACCCGGATAGTGATTTGGGGATGCAGGATCCCGTTGAAGATAATGAGGAGTTAACAAGTGAGGATGAGGATGGTCTAGCTGATGGTAATCAGATGACGGATGTGAATGATGGGCCTGATGAGTCGGGGGAAGATCCAGATAAGCCACAAGATCGTGATGAGACAGAGGGCGCTGATTATGAGGCTCAAAATGATGATATGCATGACAAGGTGAATGAGATGCGAGCTGAGCGAAATAGTGAGTTGTATCATGGGGTGATTGATTTTGAGTTGGAGATTGAGTTTTTTAATGATCAGGGAGAGTGGAATTTTGAATATGCGATGAGGCCGGATGGGAAGAAGGCTGAGATTGAAATTGATGAACAGTCTGAGCGGGATCGTAAAGGGCGTGTGGCGGTTGATCAGATTGAGGCGATGATTGATGATATTCAGCCGACGCCAGAGTTGTCTAAAGAAGAGGCGTTTCAGCGTGTTTATGATCATTTGAAAGTGATGGAAGAGGAAGTGCGTGAGATTGAGTTGGATGTGGATTTCGATAATGGGGATACGTTAGAAGTGGAACATACGTATCGTTAGGGCTACCTTTTACGTCTCCGTCGTGAAGTGTGCTAGAATGGGAAGAAAGGTTGAATGAACGGAGGCGTTATCGTGGCAGTCGTGACAGTTGATTTTGACGGAACATTGTATCAAGGTGATTCGTTTAAAGTGATGTTTCAAGTGGCGAAACAGGATTATGGTTTGAAAGAATGGTCAGTTGTTGGTGCTGGTTTAGTGAAGAGTGTCGCGTTAGGTTTGGTCAAAGGGAAAGAAGCGTTTAAGCATGAGTTTTTCCGCAGTTTTGCGCGGTCGTTTAAAGGCAAAACGCAAGAAGAATTGGCGGATTTCTTTGATAAATTAGCGCGGCATGATTTAGAGCGTGTGCATTATGAGTTAGTCGAGGTCGTGAAGCACCACCAAGCTCAAGGTGATGAGGTCGTTGTGCTATCGGGCGCGCTTATGCCCTTTTTAAAAGCGTTCACGCGTGAAGTTGGGTTGAATGATGTAGAAACGATCGGCACGCAGCTCGTGTTTGATGATCAAGGGTTGTGTAAAGGTCAGATAGGTCGGATTATTAATGGTGAGGAAAAAGTGACGCAGCTGAAGGCATGGTTAGATAAGCGCGGGAAGAGTGCTGATGACGAAACGCTTTATGCTTATGCGGATAGTGAATCGGATAAGCCGTTGTTTGAGTTTGTCGATTATCCTTATGTCGTCAATCCGGATGAGAAGATGAAAGAAATATCGGTGCAAAAGAGTTGGTTGTTTTTTGAGCCGAGTAATAAGTGATTATGGTGAAGCGGGCGCTCGAGGTGGCGCCCGTTTTCTTATTGGTTGTGGCGTTTTTTGTACATTTGCATTGGGTTGTGTGAATCGTCGGTTAACGGCATGTGGTGCATCGGGTAACTGCGTTCGGACGGGGCTTTTTGTAGATCGAGAGCGACTTGTTTTGATTTACCTAGGCCTGCGTCGACCGCGTCTTCGGCTGATTGAGCGTAATAGGTTGTTTGGATGCCGGCGTAAGACATAGCGGCGTAGCACATCGGGCATGGTTCGCCGCTTGCGTACATCGTCATGTCGGATAAATCATCGGTTTGGAGTTGTTTTTGGGCTTGGCGAATGGCGACCATTTCGGCGTGTCCGCTGACGTCGTGTCTGACGTGGAGTTGGTTGACGCCTTCAGCGATCACTTCGCCGTCTTTGATGAGGGCTGCGCCGAACGGTTGGCCACCTTCCTTCACGTTGTTGGCAGCTAGCTTAATCGTGTGCTCCATGAATTGATCCATTGTCGAGCCTCCTTGGTTGGTGAAGTTGGGTTTATTTTAACACATGAGGGTGGGAGTTGTGATTGTTGAATGAAGTTGCAAGATAAACTTTTAGAAGAGTAGTTTTTTCTGAGATGCTCAGTTTTGGTGACTAACCATAAAAATGTAGTGTGAAATGGATCTTAAAATGTATAACCATTTGATGTCCATTTTTCATGGTTATATCAGTGTTCGTGTGTATTTTGAGTAGTTATGGACATAGGAAAAAGAAATCCCATTCGCAAAGCTATAATAATTATTGCAGACCTACAAAGTGACGTGCAAAAACTAATGTAGGTTTGTTTTGAAAAATGTTTAATCTGCTTCAATTAACGCCTCTATGTTTGTTTAATAACTTTCAGCAATAGATATTAACCATGTTTTGTCTGCTTCATCGTTTGTGAACAGATATTTATAACTTTGCTTGTCGGAGTTTCTCCACTTTAATACATATTCTTTATCCATTGAAATCCAACTCATATCAGCTATTTCATCGTTTTCAATCTTTTCCGTGGGGCCATTATCAAACCTTGATGATGCAATCATAAAAGTAATGTTATGACGTTCCCTTTCGTAGAATACTTTTGTTACGGGGTGTGTGAAACCGTCATTATCGTACGTTATTTTTTCAATGATATATCCTTCTGGCATTACAGGCGTTTTAAATTCACCAATACTTTGTTCTGCGTCTTTTTGGTCTTCAAATGTAAGATGTTGCTCCCCACTACAAGCAACAAGAAGTATAATAAAGGAAAGCAATAGTACTATTTTATTTAACATCACCTCATGCCCCCTAACTTTCACTTCATCGCTTCTTCAACATGACTGTCTGTTAGTTAAATAACGTTTATTAACTTATTTTACCATGTAATGTCACTTATCCTAAAGCTCTCTCAATTATTTATATAATTGGTATTACAAATAACCTTATATTTTAGATTACATTCTTATATGAAAAAGTATGGATGCAGGTTGTAATTTTGTACTCTAAAATTGATCGATTGAGTTATTTTTTTCACAAACTGTCAGTCAGTGCAGTTATCTCAAAACTTAGCGGAATTATTTCAAAAATTAATTGCTTGAAATAAATTTTTCATAATCCCTTGAAAAGTTGTGTTCGATGAAATAAAATCATCATATATATAATAAAACGAAATGAATATTTCATAATGATAGAGGGTGTGAACAATGAATAGTGCACGTGTAGCACAAAGCATGAATTTTGAAGACAAAATCGCGGGTTCAGCGAGAGCGCATGAACAAGCGAGGCAGGTGATTCCAGGTGGTGTGACGGCGAATATTAAACATTTCGCGCCGCATCCGATCGTGATGGATCATGCGTCTGGTAGTCGTTTGACGGACGTTGATGGGAATAACTATATCGACTATTTGCTAAGCTATGGCGCGATGATTTTAGGTCACGGTCATGAACGTGTGAAAGAAGCGGTTTATGAGCAGATCGATCAGTGTGGGTCGTTTGTATTCGGCACGCCGCATCATTTGGAATACAAAATGGCGCAGAAACTCGTCGATATTTTCCCGAGCATGGATCAAGTACGTTTCACCAACTCAGGCTTAGAAGCGACGTTGCTTGCGATTCGTTTGGCGCAGGCGTACAACGATAAGCCGAAAATTGCCAAGTTTGAAGGGCATTATCACGGTGGTTACGACCAAGTGTTAGTGAGTGTGAATCCGAATATGGACGATGCTGGCGAGCATGCTGAGCCGAATTCGGTCGCAGAATCGAGTGGCATGTCAGAACAGGATTTAGATCAGACGGTGATTTTGCCGTTCAACGACTTAAAAGCAACGGAAGCGATTTTGCGTCAGCGTCAGGATGAGATTTCGGCGGTTATTTTAGAACCTGTTCAGAGCGGGTTTATTCCGGCTGATGAGACATTTATGAAAGGGTTGCGTGACATCACAGAAGAACTGGGCATCGTGCTTATTTTTGATGAAGTGAAAACGGGCTTTCGTCTAACGCTTGGTGGCGCCCAGCATCTGTATGACATTGAGCCAGATTTAACGGCGCTCGGTAAAGTGTTAGGCGGCGGATTCCCTGTCGGTGCGCTCGGTGGTCGTTATGACATCATGCAGTTAATGTCGCCTGAGCGTGGCGGTGATATTTTAACGTCAGGTGGTCAACAAGTGACAGACCGCGCGCTGTTCCATAGTGGGACGTATAATGGTCATCCGACTGTGTTAGCCGCTGGTTTGGCGACCATTGACTATTTAGAAGAACCAGGTGTCATGAGTGAGTTGCTTCGAAAAACTGAAAAGCTCCGTCATGGACTGGAAAATGTCTATCATCAGCACGGTTTATCGATGCAAACGGTTGGCTTAGGCACAATATTTAATATAATATTAACGAAGGATGTTGTACGCGATTATCGTAGTTTAACGACGGTTGATATGGAAACGCGTAAGCAAATTGATTATGAATTGCTCGATTTAGGAATCTATACGAAGCCTGGTAATCGTTATTCGATGAGTACGGCACATACTGATGAAGATATTGAAAAGACAATTGAGGCGCACTATATCGCGATTAATCGTGTGTTAAATCGATAGAAGGAGTTGAGTCATATGGCTGATTTATATGAAGTCATGTCGAGTAAACTACAAGATATGAGCAAATCTCAAAGGGCGATTGCACGGTATGTGATGAGCCATATGAACTCTGTTGCGTTTTTGACCGTTGGTGAGCTGGCGAAACAAGTCGGCGTGGGCGAGGCGACGGTGTATCGTTTCGCGACCTATTTAGGTTATAGCGGGTATCCTGAATTTCAAAAGGCGCTCCAAAACGCGATGAAAAAACAGTTAACAACTGTCGAGCAATTGCGCATTTCTGAAGATATTTATGATCGGGACACTCATGCGACGATGGAAATGTTTGAAGAGGAAGTCGAGCGTATTCGGGAAATGTCGCAGCAATTGAATATGGATGATTTTCAAGCGGCAGTGGACAAAATTGTTGGGGCGAAGCGGATTTTTATCGTGGCGAATCGAAGTGCCGTTGCGCTCGGATCGTTTTTAGAGTTTTATTTTGATGTGATGCTAGAGAATGCGGAATTGATTCGCAATCCGCACGGGATATCGGAGAAGTTATTTCGAATCGATGAAGATGATGTGGTGATTGGATTAAGTTTTTCACGGTATACACGGAGTACGGTAGAGGCGCTTTCATTTGCGCATGACAGAGGTACGCAAGTCGTGTCGATCACGGATAATCAATTATCACCGCTTGTGCCATATTCCGATATAGCTTTATATGCACGTAGTGATATGTCGTCCTTAATTGATTCATTTGTTGCGCCGTTAAGCTTGATTAACGCGTTGATTACAGCCGTCGGTCATGAGAAAAGCACAGAAATCGAGCAGCACCTAGAGGAATTAGAAAGTGTATGGGATCGATTTAATATTTTTAGTGATGATCTTGAGTGATGTAGGTGTTGGTTTGCGCAACGATGGGCGAGTTTGAGTCAAGGATGTTCGGAATTGAAGCAAGCGTCATTGAAGTTGATTCAAGCATGTTTGAGGTTGAATCAAGGATATGGGATTGTGATTCAAACTTGTGACAAAATGAAAGAAAAGATAGCGAATAGATAAAGAATCGTCAACCTCCAATTAGTCCACAAAGCTGATTGGGGGGTTTTTAAATCCTTAAAATAATGCGCTATTATTGAAAACATTCTTCTTTGTTTTGAATAGAATTTGAGCAGTCATTATTATATAATGAGGATTAATAGATATAATTTAATGAGAATGACTGCACATATCCCACATTTCAGTTAAAACCTTTCCTTAATGATTCCATTCTTTAATTTTTAATAATATAACTTGCAATTATCGAATTGATAATAGAGGTGGCTTAATTAGTCGCACGAGAATAAATATGATATACGTGACTATAAACGAATGTTTGATCATGATGCTTATAATGATGAATAGATTAGATCATTAGCTAGTCAGCAAGTATATAATTTAAAGAAAACAGTTGTTAGACATGTTACAACGGATATATATAAGAATGGGCAACATTTAATTAGTCAGGACTTTCTAAGCTATGTTGAAAGTTATAAGTGAGGACTTGATGATGTCTACTTCAATATTGTCTATGCGCTTGCAATGAATTATAATGTACCGATTGTAGGACGTGTTAAGAATAAACCATCTATCATTCACAAACTACTAAGAAAACGAAATGAAGACCAAGGTAATTATCCAATTAATAAATACTTAAATGATTTGTTAGGGTTCAGGGTTATTGATCAAAACTATCATGAAAATTTAAGTGATGCTATAAAGTATATTGAGCATTTAAAATCGAATGGTGTGCGTATAATAAATAAAGAACGACATACAAGCGATTATAAAGCCTACCACATTTATTTTATGGGTGAGTCGAATCACTGTTTTCCGATTGAACTACAAATTTGGGATTCTAAACATGAACAATCGAATATAAAGTCGCATGAAATGTATAAAAAGGTTTATACAAATTGGCTATCCAAATATCAGAGGAACGAAAGGAGGTATTGACATGTTTCATCATTTCATTTTACTGCAGAGTAATTTTAGTAAAGGAAAACGAGTTGCATTTCATCGAGTGTCAGATGATATAGAAGGGCTTAAGGAATTTAATCAGATGACTCACGACTTGAAGCATGGTTTTAATGAATTGTCATTTGGTTTTCATCATATTAAAACAAGCTCACAAGATTGGCAATCGGTTATTAAGTATGACCCTTTTTTTGAAGATGTTATACCGATTTCAAGTTTAAGTGTGTTTAAAAAGTATTTATTAGATGACGAAAAGGTCACTGTTTATGACATAGCCAATTTAATCGTTTCAAGAATAGAGTGTACCCATTTGAAGCTCCAAAAATTATTATACCTTTATTATATTGAATTTATTAAGAAGTATGACTACCCATCCTTTTGATGAGCAGTTTGTTGCATGCGAGAACGGCCCGGTTGTGAAGGAAATATATAACCAGTACCAGTCCGGTGATAGTGCGGATAGTAGAAGTATTATTCAAGAGGACAATACTGATCTTATATCAAGCGATGATGATTTTAAATTATCGGTTTATTCGAGGTTTGCTGAATTACCTAAATATAATAAGTATTTGGATGTTCTAGATGAAGTGTTGAATCAGTATGGTCAACTTAAAGCAAACGACTTAATTAAAATAACTCATAGATCTGGGGGAGCCTGGGATTTAACGTCTATAAATGGCTATAAATTAAATCGAGTGATTGATCCTCAATTAGTAATGAAAGGTGAGAGCGATAATAAGAGTATGAAATGAGTTGTTATGTCCTGCTATTCACACGTGAGACAACGTTTGAATAGCAGTTTTTTCTGTAAACATCTCCGCACCCAACTTATGAAATAACTACCCGTAGTTATTTCATAAGTCCGTGCACTTATTTAAAAACTAGCGCGACTTATCTCAAAACTAGCGGTAGTTATTTAATAAATCAAACGCACCCACCTAAAATGAAAGCCCTCCGCGTCACGCGGAGGGCTTCCTTACACTATATCAACAATTTAGGGGAATTGTTGCTCGCTTAGTTGTTGATCCATTCGTCGACTGTGTCGCGATTGTCTTCAATCCACTGTTCGGCTAGTTCTTCGTAGCTTGCGTCTTCGTTTTCAGCTTGTTGGATCATGTTTTCAAGTTCATCAACGCTGATTTCCCAGTTTGATAGAATATCATATGCTTCTGAGTATTGTGGTTGATCTTGAATGCCTTGATAAGATAAGACATATACGTTGTCATATTGGAAGTGACCTTCAGTGTCTTCTAGGAATTTAAGGTCGTGTTTCGCGAATACTGAGTGTGGTCTCCAACCAGTGAAGACAAAAGGCTCTTCATTTTGGATTTTTTGATCGACAGCACCTAACATTGCTGCTTCACTGCTTGGCAACAGTTCGAAACCATCAAGGTTATAATTTTCGTCATTCATCACGTCTTTAGACAGTTCAACAATGCCGGCACCTTCGCCAATTGTTAAGATCTCACCGCCGAATTCATCGCCGCGTCCTTCTAAATCACCGATTGTTTCGGCGTCAACATACTCTGGGACAACCCAACCAAGGGGGACTTCTTCGTAACTTGTTGATACTTTTTGTAGTTCGTCTTTGTAGTCAGACCATAAGGCTTCTTCAGTGTATGGTAACCAAGCGTCCATGAAGAAATGAATCTCTTCGTTCGCCATGCTTTCCCAAATCACTGGTTGATCGAGTAACGTGACTTCAACTTCATACCCAACTTCTTCTAGAATGCTTTTCGCAATCTGAGTTGGAGGAGCTGTACTTGACCAAGATGTTTGGCCAATGACGATTTCACCTTTTTCTACATTTTCTTCGCTATCTTCATTGCCACCTTCATTACCGCTGTTGTCCTCTGACTGTTCACTGTTGTCTTGTCCTTCAGCGTTTTCATTATTCCCTTCATCAGAAGAACCGCCACATGCAGCGAGTACTAACACTAATATTAGCGCTGCCATTGCTAAAAACTTCTTCATGCTTAAAATCTCCCTTTCTTTAATAGATTTTGTGATGTTACGAAGTGATTGAAACTAAGTGATTGTTTCTCTATATCAATCTACCGGTGTTAGACAGTAGTTGATGACGTTGGATTGGTGATTTCATTGAATTTTGCTTGCATCGTATCCGCTGTGAACTGCATTTGATCAACTTGGTCAGCTTGGAAATACTGATGCGCTTCACCATTTAATTTCTTCATCAATTCATCTGTACTGAAAATTTTCATATTATAAACCCAATTCGTCATAGTGAGCATCGCGGCTTGATGGGCGCCTTCGTTACTTGCGCCGCACATATCGTGAATTAGGTTGATTTGATAGTCGCGGAAGTACGCGTCGAATACAGACGTCATTAAGCAGCCATCTGTCACGACACCCGCGATATATAAATGCTCAACATTTAAGCTTTTTAGCATTAAATCGAGGCTCGTTTCGTAAAACGCGCTCCAACGATATTTATCGATGACGATGTCACTGTCTAGTGGTTGGATTTCATCAAAAATTTCGATTTGGTCGCTCGCGGCGTTATAAAAGTAAGGAGTCCCATCTTCGTTTAATGGTTCGCCTTTCGATAAGCCGGCGCCGTCGACACGATTGATTTGTCGTGTATAAATAACCGGGATGTCAGCCTCGCGAAAAGCTGGGATGATTTTTTTCGTGTTTTCAATAATCGAATCCATATCGTCTAAACCAAAGTTGGATTCTTTTTGTAAATCGATTAAAACTAAAGCGGATCGTTTATTCGTCATATGAGCTCTCCTTTTCGTCCTGTTTTGGAAGGTGATTGAAAATGTCGCCAGATTCAAGTGAATTGGCTAAACGCATGAGCCAGTCTAAATAATTGCGTGCGTCTTGAATCAATTCTAAATCGCGATTGGCGAGTTGTTCGGCTTCGTCGTCTGATGATGTTTCCGCGATTTCAGTGAATGTCGGTTCGGTTTGTTCAATCGCTTTATGGATTAAATTGCGTTCTGTTCGTAATGTTTTCACGAAGAAGGTTAAAAAGTTTCTTAAGAAATCTTTCTCGGCGATAAAATGGTCTTTGCGCTCGCCTTTTTTCCACACTTTCGTTACCATTTCGGTCTCCATCAGTTCGCGAATACCGTTACTCACGCTCGCTTTACTCATCGCGACTTGGTCTTTAATGTCATCAAGTGTTAAGGGCACATCGGAAAAGTATAATACGCCGTAAATACGGCCGACTGAAGCAGACACGCCGTAAACGGTCATGGACTGCGCGATCGCACTAATCATGACGTCTTCTGATTCATGGACGTTTTGTAAATCGTCACTCATGTTAAGCCCACCTTCCGTAAAGGTTATTAATTTGTTTAATCTATATAATATATTTTAAACAAATTAGAAATAATGTCAACAGGTCAGGAAACATGTCTAAGGTCGAAGAAAGGTCTAGACCTTTGTGTGACAAGGGGTAGGGAGGATTTAAGTTTTTGCTAGAAAAGCGTCGAAATTTGATTTACAATGTTGTATATTGCAATGTATAGGACTTTGTTATGAGAGTTTGAAGGATGAGGTGTTGTAATTTTGAGCACACATATAAAATTTATCGCACCATACCAATCAATGGTCCCGATTGTGGATGAGTGTCGCGATGAAATTGACGATATTGAAATTTCAATTGAAGTGGGAAATATGGAGGAAGGCGCAAAGATCGCTAAAGAAGCAGAACGCGATGGGTATGACATGATTGTTAGTCGTGGGGGAACCGCACAATTATTACGTCATGTCACACGGATTCCCGTCGTTGATGTCACAATGTCAGGTTACGACATCCTCCGCGTGTTAATGATGGGTGACGAGTTTAATCAGAAAAAAGCGCTCGTCGGATACCCGAATATGATGCGAGGCGCACAAGCGATTATTGACTTACTTGAACTGTCTGTCGATCTATTTACGATTGATTCAATTGATGAGATTGAGCAAACCGTGTATGAAATTCGTGAGTCAGGTTACGACGTTGTGATCGGTGACGTTGGGACGGTCGAATCAGCGAAGCGCCACGGATTAGAAGCGTTTTTAATTCAAACCGGACGTGAGACGATTTTGGAAGCGTTAGAAGAAGCGAAGGCCAGTGATGCTTTTTTTAAATGGAATTTTTCGCGGACAGATATGTTATCGAAAATTATTAAGTACCAAGACCGTGACGTTATGGTCATTGATGAGTATGGTCAGTCGTTGTTTGAAGCGTGGCATTCATTTGATGAGCGTCCGTTTACTGATGATGAATTAAGGCAGTTACCCCTTAATGTTGATTTCAAATATAAAGTGAACTGGCAATATTACACGCGTGGTAAACAACAAATCGACGTGAAAATAGAGCAATTTGTCCATGACGAGATATTCTATTTTCTATTACACGTGCATCAACACGATGACCTTTTAGCTCAACTCGATTGGGTCGAACAATTTAGCGTGAAACAAAAACCGACTGTGATTGCAGATAGTGAGCCAATGCAAGCAGTCATGCGTGTCATTCATAGTGGTGTCGAGAATCATCAATTGTTTTTCTTAGTTGGTGATGCTGGAACGGGTCGTGGTTTGTTAGCGCATTATATTCATCATTTAAGTTGGTCAGGTAAGACGTTGCTTGAAGTTGATTTGAGTCGGAGTCAGTTTGAATATTTAGATGAGTTATTATCGCCAGAGGTTGGCACGATTTATTTAAGACATCTAACACAGCTTCCGCCTGAACGGTATTACATGCTCGGTCGTTTTTTACGTAAGGCGATGGATACAGGGAAACACGTCGTTATTTCAGTGAATGAGTCAGTCGTGCATTGGTTTGATACACAATTGATTGATCAAAGCATTGAAGTGTTTATGCCACCGTTGAGTGATCGACCGGACGATTTTAAAGGGTTGGTGACGTTGTTTGCGGCGTATTTTCATCAACATTTCGGCACAAGTGTCGTCAAGATCCAAACCGATGTGATTGAAGAGCTGAAGAAGTATGAATGGCGTGGTCATGCGCGCGAATTGAAGTCGTTTTTGAAATCGGTCGTATTATCGGAGCGAGGTTATGTGTTAAAACATGAACACGTCAAAAAATATTTACAAGAAAAATACAGTACGCGAGCGTCGTCTGTTTTTCAATTAGAAGGCACATTGGACGATATTGAACATCAAGTCATTCAATCGGTATTAGAAGAAGAGGATTACAACCAATCGAAAGCAGCCAGACGATTAGGGATTAATCGTTCGACATTATGGCGCAAATTAAAACAATAATAGACGCGAATTAAGCGTTTTCATGACAAGAAAAACACGATACAATATAATCGTAAGAAAATTTAGATAGAAAAGCGCTTGACAACTTAAGAGGAGGCTCATAATGGGGGGGGACGAGACGCAAACGGTTGGGCTGGTGCCTGATGAGTTTGTGGAAGGCTATGAATACATAACAGAACATATTTGTGATGGAGCACCGCTCAAAGATATATAGAAGAAGCTCGTGAAGTTTTTTGAAGAACGTTTTGAATCTTCGAAGGCGACGATCATGTTATTAAATGAGACAGGTGAGTATTTTGTCGATGGCGTGACGTATAGCTTTCCTGAATCAGTGTTGAGGCAGTATTTCGGGACCGAATTGTATGATGGGGTTGGTGTTTGTGGTAATGCGGTTTGTCGTAAGGAATTGACTGTATTGCCGAACATTGACGAGGGCCCGAACTGGGATGCTTTACGTGATATGATGGATGGGCTGAGTTTGAAATCATGTTGGTCATTGCCTGTCATGCGTCATGAGAGTGATGAGGTCGTCGGTGTGTTAACGGTGTATTCTAGTGAAGTAAAAGAACCGACGCGAGCGGAATTAGAGATCGTCGAGTCTTATAAGGCTTTGTTAAGTTTAATTATGAACGATTATTATGAGCGTTATCGTGGGGAACGGGCGAATTTGCAAGCGGATGAAACATTGCCACCAGCGTCGTTATCAGAACGCGAAAAATATTTATTTATGATTCGACGTGGGATTGATGAAGGTCAGATCAGGCCACATTACCAGCCGATAATGAATCAAATGGGTGACGTGTACGGGTTTGAAGTGTTAGTGCGTTGGCCGCCCCCCGAGCGAGGCATTATTCCGCCGAACCATTTCATTCCGTTTGCTGAAGAGGAAGGGTTGATCGATGAGATTGATCAATATGTTGCGGAATATGCATGCCGCGAAATGAAGCGGGTAATGGATGAGACAGGCCAGCAATTCGTGTTAACGATTAACGTGTCGGCAAATCATATTGTAAAGCGACATTTTACAGATTGGAAGATTTGCGAGGCGATTGTCGGTTTGGCACATAGCTTAGGTTTGAAAGTCGTGGCTGAAGGCGTTGAAAAGCTAGAACAACTCAATGTGCTTCACCAAATGGATTGCGAATTGTATCAAGGGTATTATTATCAAAAACCGATCGATGTTGGAACGTTAGAGGACTATGTAACAACGGTCAACTGGGCGAAACATGAAGATTTGGCCTAAGTTGTTTGAGGAGGACGTATTGTGGATTTTTCGCGTGAAGTCGTAATTGATGCGCCAGTTGATGATGTGTTTCAAGTGGTGACGAAGTATGAATACATTGAACGTGTGAGCCATATTGTCGATGTGGATTTAGGTGATGCGGATGATTTAGCCGCTGGTGATACGATTTCGGAAACCCGTCAAGTTCGGCAAAATAAGGTAGAATCTACTTGGCATATTGATGATATGAAAGAAAGTAAGCTATTTGTTGTATCGAGTGAACAAAATCAATTACATTTAACGTATCGGTATGATTTCGCGGAGGTTGAAGAAGGGGCGCGTGTGACGTTGAGTGTCTCCATACAAACGCGTGGATTACGGAATAAGTTGATGAAACCGTTCATTAAGAAGATTATTGAAGGCGAAGATGGGGAACAGTTACAATATATTAAACAATATATAGAAGACATTAAATAAGTTGAAGGAGGATCTTACATTGGCTTTATTAAGTGAAGCGGAAGTGAATCAAGCTCTTGAACGGTTGCCTCATTGGCAATTAGAAGAAGGTAAAATGATTCGTCGTGACTATCAATTCGACGATTATTTAACAGGTGTTGATTTTGTACGGCAAATTGCGAACCAAGCCGAGGCGAAAGACCATCATCCATATGTGATCATTGACCATACGACGGTGACGATTAAATGGATGACCGTTGATCAAGGTGGTTTAACGCAGAAGGACACAGCCATGGCTGAATATTGCGATGAGTTGTTTGGAGTTAAATAAGTTATAGGAAAGCCCCCGCGCACGCTAAGGTGAATGCGCGGGGGTTTTGCGTTTTAAAGGTGACGCGCGCCGCAATTTTGAGATAAGTGCGTTCAGTTTTTAAATAAATTCGGGGATTTATTTAAAAAACTAAGCGGAGTTATTTCAAAAATCAAAGGATTTATCTCATAAGTCAGGCAAATGGTCAAAACCCGTCAGCCTTTCGAGGAAGGCTGACGGGTTTTCATCAAACGAACAACAGCGCAATCCCAATACCGACGGCGCCGAACAGCATGGTGTAGGCGAAGTTCCATAAGGTGAGCTGATAGGGGTTGCGTTTAAAATATTGATTGAGCATCGTAATCGGAATATTGAACGTCCCTGTCATATCATTCGCCACAACGGAAATGACCATGACGACGGATACGCTGAGCGGGCTGATCGTATCCGAAAATGGCGTGATGACGATGCCTTGTAAACTGAGTGTCACGAGCGGGTGGAATCCAGCAAACGCGAGCACGACCGCGCTTAAGAAAATCATGACGAATAACCATATTGGCTGTTCTTCAAGCCACGATAGTTGATTAAGAAGCGGCTCGAACACGCCGGTATCTTGCACGACTTCATTAAAGAAACCGATCGGCACGAGTAGCATGACGAAATTTTGCATCGTCCATAACTGTTGGTGCCACACTTCGCGATTATAGCGCAGGAATGTTTGTAATCTGTTGATCGCTAAAGCCCAAATGAGTGTGAACGGGACAATCGTTAAAATAATCGCATCAAAAAACTCAATCGCTAAGGTGGTGTGTGTTACAGCGGCTGTCGTGACGAACAACACGAGAAACAGCCCGAGCAAGCCGAGTTGTTTCCACGATTGCGTGTTGGTTGTAGCGTTAGGTTTATATTCAGCAGTCAACGAATATTTTCGGTACCGCGAAAAGCCTAAGCCGATATCAATCGCCGCCATCAAGAGCGAGAAGCCGAGTAAAACAGGAAGAAGCTCCAAATAATACGCGCCAGTGATCCCGACAACGAGGGCGATATACACCTCGATCGGACTCCATACATTCGCTGTCGCAAGCGGGCGTAATACCGCGCGTGTCGCCAACTGATGCGTTAATCGGTCGTTAAAATGTTTTGTTTTATCACGAACCATTTGATACGACAACGGGACCATCGATAGAAAAATAAACAACGTCAGCACGTAGCTCGTTAAGTACGATTTTACATAAAACGAACCGAGATGGTGCGTATTCGACTGCAACAATTGATAGATAGATTGGTCGAATTTGCCGACGATCATAAAGTGGTTAATGAATGGAATCAAATATAAAAGCGAGATTAACAGGCCCATCGACGTCATATAAGGTAGTAAATTGCTCATCGGCAAGTCGTAAAGTATGTATAATACAACACCGAGTGCACCGAAAATTAACCCGATGAGTTGATACGTCTTACTCGCCCCGTGAATCGACACAGCTACAGCGATCAGTCCGACAACCCCTTGAACCCACGTGACCACGTCATAGCTAGCGAATAAATTGATGATATATAATGTGACAAAAGATGTATATAAATAAAAACGTACGGTTAACATGGCAATTCATCCTTAAATAAAATAACCATGCAACGCTGCACGGTTATTGTTTATAAACGAGTTTGAATTGTTGGCAAACAACGGGTAGATCGTCTTCAAATGTTTCGCCAATCGATTCCATAGCACGAGTGAAAATCGCTTCATATTCATTGTACCAGTCGTCAAAGTCTTTCGTATTGCCGCTTTCTTGCTCAGCAATGTCTTCTGGAACAGCACGGAATGGAATAATATCAATATCTGTCACTTGAATAATGGCTTCAGGTTGACCGTCAAATGTCGTAATGACGTGAAAGCTACCTTCATCCGGAACAGACTCCTCATAATATTCAAACATACGATATAGCGCGCATGTAGCTGTTTTGTCACCTGATTTGACGAGGTCGAGAAATTGGCGTGCTGTCTTTTTATCATCGCCGAAGTACTCATCGCTATATGGCGTATCCTCATTCGCAAGTTCAGGGTGTTCGGTTACAAATTGCTTCCAAAATGGTTTCACTAAATCTTCATTCATCTTCATACCTCCGAAATGTTATGTATGTTACGTTATGTATTAGCATAGCATGTTTTAGCTGTTTTAACAGGATGAAACGCTTAAAAGGAGGACAAACAGTTGGTTTATAGTAAATTATTATTACGCTTATCCGCCTTATTCGCCGCAGTCGGTGCGATTCTCGGTTCGCATATGGCCGGGGCTGGTAGTTTAGCCTTCAGCACGATCCACGCGCATATTTTGCTCGTCGGTTGGCTGTCGTTGTTTGCTTGGTCGATGTTTTATAAAGTTTACGACCCAGTGCCATCATTACTCACGACAGCTCACGTATGGACGGGCATTATCGGCGCGTTTGGTTTAACGATCGGCATGTGGCTATATTACATGAATCCGATTGGCTTGCCAGAACCGCTCGTCACAGTGTTCTTTATCGTCGGCGGCACGATTTTACTCTTCAGCTTTATCTTATTCGTTTTCGTGACGTTTCGTAAAGTGGAAAACTAGATTGATTAAAGGCCTGCGCTTAGTATGCGCGGGCTTTTTTTGATTGGATTCCAGCACTTTGCGTCGGGATTCCGGCACTTTTCATTGGGATTCGAGCACTTTGCGTTAGGATTCCGGCACTTTTCATTGGGATTCGAGCACTTTGCGTCGGGATTCCGGCACTTTTCGTTGGGATTCGAGCACTTTGCGTCGGGATTCCAGCACTTTTCATTAGGATTCGAGCACTTTGCGTCGGGATTCCGGCACTTTTTATTGGGATTCGAGCACTTTGCGTTAGGATTCGAGCACTTTTAACGATTATTCGTCATTTTTTCGTACCGACTAGCAGTGTTAAGTCGAGTGTCACATGGTCGATGTAGCTGAGCTTTTCTAAATCCGCGTCTTGGGTCAGGGGCGTCATGTGAATCAAATCGTCAAACATTGCTTCTGATAAAGATTGCGTTTGATTGACGCGTTCTTCTTGTATGACGTGAAAGCACTCGCGAAAACGATTCACCGTCTCATCATTGGAATACGTGTTTTTATGTAACTGGTTGCGAATTTCTTTTAAATAATCGCTGTTTGGCACGACTTTGACGACGAGGCCATCATCTTTTAACACGCGCTCGAACTCGCTGTAATTCGATGGTGATAAAATATTTAACAACACATCGACTGATTCATTTTGCAAAGGGATATTGGCCAAATCTGCGACGATCCATTGTGCGTTGTCGTACGATTTGGCTGCATATTGTACGCCGTCTTTGGCTAAGTCGATGCCGATCGCTAACGCAGCATCAAGATGTTGCTGTAAAGCGTGAAGATGAGACCCTTCGCCTGAGCCAGCATCAAGCATGACATTTATGGATGTGTTGGCAAGTACTTGGCTGATCGCGTCTATTAACGGTTCATAAAAACCAGCTTGATTTAACCGTTGGCGCGCATCAAATAACGTCTTATCATAAATCGACGCATGTGATTGCTGTGCCATATTGAGGTAACCTTGTTTAGCTAAGTCGAATGCGTGGCCGTCCGAACACGTTAGTCGTGCGTTATCTTCCATAGAAAGCTGTTGATGACATAGCGGACAACGCCACATAGCGTCATGTGTTGCCAACCGATTAGCGGCGATTTGTTTTTTGCTTAACTTACCCAAATGAGTCACTCCTATAACATCCTGGTGGTCCTACTATAACGTGAATAGGCCAAAAAGTCACTTGTGCGAAAGTTTTGGCGATTTTGTCTTTCGCAACATGTTCTTTTATATTAAAGTGGTATATAACATAAGGCGTCGTGAGGTGACGGTGATATTTATTTGGGCCATGAGTATATGGGTTGTTGTGCTTGGACTGCTTATCATTCAGGATAAATTCATGAAAAAGTCTTACAGGCAAACGACGAAAAACTTGATTGCTAACAGCGGCTTTACAGTTGTGATGTTCGTCGGCACGCTGGATCTATTAATGACAAGAGGTTTGATGTGGGAAGTTTTGGTCGTTGGATTATTCATGTTAGCTGGGGTTGTCATGACTGTCATGTCGAGGAGAACGTATCGCGCAGATAGATATTAAAGGAGTGATGGGAATCGAAGATATGATCAAACAACAAGTTGAAACGTTTCGAAATCGTTTAATGGACGGACTTGATGAATCGCTTGATCATTCGGGCGTGAATAGTCGTCGCGTGGCTGAGAGGTTAACGGCGTTAGCTGAGATAGGCATGACGGAAGAAGGCGGGTGCCGACGCATTTCGTTTTCACAAGAAGAGAAGCAAGCGAAAGAATTAGTGAAACAATGGATGGAAGAAGACGGTTTGGACACCCATATTGACGGGGCTGGTAATGTGTTTGGCCGTGTTGAAGGTGAAACGGATGGGTCTGCGGTGGTTTCAGGGTCGCATTTAGATAGCGTCATGCACGGTGGGCACTTTGATGGGCCTTTAGGTGTGATAAGTGCGCTTGAAGTCGCTTCGGCTTGGAAAGACGCTGGTGTGAAGCCTGCTGTTCCATATAAAGTGGTTGTCTTTACCGATGAAGAAGGGGCACGCTTTAACGGCGGTTTGCTCGGGAGCCAATCGATTGTCGGGGAGTTGGACATGGATGAAGAAGTGAAGCGGGTTGATTTTAACGGCCGTGCGTTTACCGATGTTTTAGCTGATGTCGGCCTGACGCCAGAAGGTTTTCGAGAGGCGAAGCGTGATGTGAATGATATTAAAGCGTTTGTCGAAGTCCATATCGAACAAGGCAAGCAACTCGAAAAACGTGATTTACCTGTAGGTGTCGTGACAGGCATTGCTGGGCCGACGTGGTTAAGCGTGACGTTTTCTGGTGTGGCTGGCCATGCGGGTAATACCCCGATGGATGACCGCTATGACGCGTTAGTAGCAGCGAGCGAATTTATTTTAAATGTGAAAGATTTCCCTCAGCAAGTGAGCAATTCAAGTGTGGCGACGGTTGGGAAATTATCGGTTGACCCGAACGGCGTGAACGTCATTCCAGGTGAGGTCACATTGTCTGTTGATATACGTGATATCAAATTAGAATGGAAAGAAGAACTGTCGAAGCGGATCAAAGACTATGCCACAGAAGTAAGTGAAGCGCACGGCGTTACGGTGTCAGTAGAAGAGACGATGAATGTAGCGCCAGTTGAAGTGCCAGAACAGATGCAAGCTCAAGCAGGTGAAGCGATGCAAGAAACGTTAGGTGTCGAACCATATTATTTACCGAGCGGCGCAGGACACGATGCGATGATCTTAGGGCGGTATGTGCCAGTCGGCATGCTCTTCACCCAAAGCTTAGACGGCGTGAGCCACAACCCAGGCGAATGGTCCTCACTCGATGATTGCGTACAAACGATTCATGTGTTGAAGCGATTTGTAGAGAAAGTGATAGAATCGTAGAAAGGTCGCCGCGGCGACCTTTCTTCTTTTGGGCAGTGCTCCCAGGCGCTCATACGGCGATTTTGAGCGCTCATACAGCGATTTTTTCAGGTGATACAGCGAAAAAGTGATAGTATACAGCGACATTTTCACGCGATACAGCGATAATGGCAAAATATACGGCGAATATCATGGAACATACGGCGAAACATCGTTCAGCGGGTTCAGTTTGTCTTTATAAAATCATGGAAATCTGATAAAATATATATTTGTGCAAACGTATAGAGCAGTTCGCGAAATCCTGCTTCATCAAAACTAAGGAGATGAGACATATGTCAGAGAATTATTATTTACCACGATCTGGACCGATGCCACGGCCAGAAAGTGTGGAGCATGGGCGCGAGATTTTGAAAGAAGAAGCGTTTCCAGCTCCAAATGTTCAGACGGTTTCGTTTAATGCGTTGGAGTTTACGGCAGTATGTCCGAAAACGGGTCAACCGGATTTCGGGCGGGTCGAAATTTCGTACACACCGAATGAAAAGTGCATTGAATCGAAGTCGTTCAAGTTTTATTTGTGGTCATTCCGTGATCAAGGGGCCTTTTGCGAGTCATTAGCGGCGCAAATTGCCGACGATTTTGTCTATGCGATTGATCCACTTCACGTTGAAGTGACGGTGCATCAGTCAGCGCGCGGTGGCATCGAACTGTCGACTAAGGCGGTGCGTGATCGTGATGAGTAGAGACCAGAAACTCATATTGCTAAATATTATTTTTGCGACATCACTCGTGATTGCGAACGTGTTAGCGGGGAAATTGGTCGCGTTTAGTGAAACGTTCGTCGTTCCAGCGGCGGTCGTTGTGTATGCGGTATCGTTCTTAATTACCGATGTGATTCATGAAGAGTATGGCAAGCAACAAGCAAAACAGACGATTATATTCGGCTTTGTGGCACAAATTTTCGCGAGTATTATGATTTATTTCGGGCAACTATTACCTGTTGCACCGTTTGCACAAGAGTCACAAGCTGCTTATGAAACGTTGCTCGGGCAAAATGCTCGCTTTGTGTTAGCATCAGGCGCTGCGTATTTAACCTCTCAATTTGTCGATGTGTATGTGTTTTCCGCTGTGAAAAACATGACATCCAATCGCTTCAAATGGATGCGTAACAATTTGAGTACGGCGTCGTCGCAGTTTATCGATACAACGATTTTTATTACGATTGCTTTTGCGGGATCTGTTCCAAACTTATGGATGATGATCTTGAGTCAATATGTAGTTAAGTTGGCCATAGCAGCAATCGACACGCCGATTTTTTATCTGTTAACACGACAACATAAAATGAAACAATCGACTCGAGTCGAAGCAAAACAACCTGCCTAAGTGGCAGGTTGTTTTTTGATCGCGTTAAATTTATTAAATAATTCCACGATGTTATGAGATAAATCTTTGCACTTATTAAATAAATCGGTGTAGTTTTGAAATAAATGAGCTCATTTATTTCAAAACTAACGTGCATATGCCCCAAACGATACAAAAAGCCACCTAGCTAAGGGGGAAGCTAGGTGGATAACTTATAAAAAATCTATTAAAGGGGAAGGTTTACACAAGCAATTTGGCTTATATTTTTATCTTACTAATTCTTAAGGGATTTGTCTGTGAAAGAGCAGTGACGTTTCGATTACGTCTTTATGACTAATGTTACAAAAGTATTACCCAAAATGGCCATTAATATAATCATGTGTTCGCGAATCACTTGGTTCATGGAACATGGTGTGGGTGTCGTTAAATTCGACGACTTCACCATTTAAGAAGAACGCTGTTTGATCGGAAATACGACCGGCTTGTTGCATATTGTGTGTGACGATCACGATGCTGTAATCCTCTTTTAACTGTTGAATAAGCTCTTCGATTTTCGCTGTTGATACTGGATCGAGTGCTGAAGTCGGTTCATCCATTAAAATAACATCAGGTTCGATCGCGAGTGTGCGCGCAATACATAAACGCTGCTGTTGCCCGCCTGATAAGCCAAGTGCACTATCTTTTAGGCGATCTTTAACTTCATCCCAAAGATACGCGTCACGCAAGCTTTTCTCGACAATTTGGTTGAGGATTTTTTTATCTTTAATACCGTGAATTTTTGGTCCATAAGCGACATTCTCATAGATTGATTTCGGGAATGGATTCGGTTTTTGGAATACCATGCCGACGCGTGTGCGTAATTGTTCGGGATTATAGCTGTCTGCTAACATATTGTCATGCTTATAATAAATATCACCTGTCGTCGTGACAGACGGTGTTAAGTCGATCATACGATTAAGTGTTTTTAAAAATGTCGACTTACCACAACCTGATGGTCCAATGATCGCGGTGATGTTGTTTTGTTGGATCGTTAAATTAATTTGTTTCAAGGCTTGGGTTTGGTTATACCATAGGTTTAAGTCACGTACGTCAAACAGTGTTGACGCTTGTTCAGGTTGTTTCGATTCAATTGATGTGACTTTATTCTCGTTTGAAATAGCTGTTAAGGCCATGATGTCACCTCCTTCATTAAACGTGTTTTTGGAATTTATTTCGTATAATAATCGCTGTTAAATTCAGCGTAATGAGTATTGTCATTAATATAATAATCGTTGCTGCCGCTAAATTGGCGTATTCATCGACCAGGACTGAGTCGAGTGTCCAATAATAGATTTGAAGCGGTAGTGCCGTGAATTGGTCGTTAAACCCGTTCGGAAAAGGAATTAATAATGCCGGAATACCTAAAACGACTAATGGTGCCGTTTCGCCAATCGATCTTGAAACAGCAAGGATTGCTCCCGTTAAGATACCCGGTAACGCTGTCGGCAAAATAATACGTTGAATCGTTTGCCATGTCGTTGCACCTAATCCGTATGATGCTTCACTAATATCATTCGGAACAGATCGTAACGCTTCTTGTGAGGCGACAATGACAATTGGTAATACGAGCAATGATAATGTGAATCCGCCGGCTAATACAGTGTTACCTAAATCCATCAGTCGGGCAAAAATCGTTAACCCGAGAATGCCGTAAACAATTGACGGGACACCTGCTAGGTTACGAATATTCGTCTGAATGAAGCCGTTTAGTCGACTGTTTTTCGCGTATAACTCAAGGTATATCGCGGCGCCAACACCTATTGAAAGTGTGACGACAATCACGACCACCATGAGAAGTAATGTTCCTAAAATAGGTCCCATAATGCCAGCTTTGCTCGCTGTATTTGAAAGATGGCTCGTTATAAACTGCATATCGATCCACTGAATACCATCGATGGTGACTTGGGCCATTAAAATGATTAAGACAACGACGCCAAATAACGTAGCGCTCAGAAAGGCTCCTTTAGCCAATTGATTCAGTTTTAAGCGAAAGGTCATGTTTGATGCGAATTTCACGTTAATAAGCCTCCCTAAACCGTTTCGAAATGTAGCGTGCGAGTAAGTTCATCGCAAATGTCATAATAAATAATGTCATGGCAACCGCGTAAATACTGTAGTAAATCGGTGTACCCGCAGCAGCATCACCACTCGTCACCTCAACGATATAAGCGGTCATCGTTTGCATCGATTCTGTAATATCGAAGGTGAAATTTTTCGAGCTACCACTTGCTACGGTCACGATCATTGTTTCACCGATTGCTCGTGATACCGCGAGAACAAATGATGCAACGATACCCGATAAAGCGCCTGGAATAACGACTTTTATCGTCGTTTCAAGCTTCGTGGACCCTAGTGCCATCGCGCCTTCACGCATGGACTGAGGGACGGATGAAATCGCATCTTCAGAGAGTGACGCAACCATCGGAATAATCATAATCCCCATCACGATACCAGGGCTTAAAATATTCGTTGCTTCAATACTTGGCCAGATTGACCGTAAAACAGGTGTCACTAAGGTGAAGGCGAAAAAGCCGTATACCACAGTTGGCACACCTGCGAGCACTTCTAATACAGGTTTCAATACATTGCGAACGCGTGTTGATGCGTATTCGCTTAAATAAATCGCACTCATTAAGCCGATCGGTGCTGCCACAGCCATTGCGATCGCTGTCGATATCAATGTGCCATTCAACAATGGAAGCAACCCGAAGTCTGGGTTTTGACTTAATGGATTTAATTCCGTTGATGTGAAAAATTCTTTGAATGAGACAATATTAAAAAACGAAATCGTTTCTGCTAATAAGGTGTAAATAATCCCGATCGTTGTTAGGACCGAGATTAAAGCGCATCCTAACAACAATTTTGGGATCGTGCGGTTCATCCGTTGTTGTCTTTGTTTTGACTTCGATTGCTGTCTGATTCGTTGTTGAATGTTTAATGATTCTTTCGTCATTGAGTTCAAAACAAGTTCCTCCTGACCGACGTCACTCGATTATTCAGAACCAAGTTGTTCTAAATCTTGACGTAGTTGATCAATTTCTTCTTCTGGTAGTGGCGCGAAGCCCGTTTCACCAGCGATGTTAGATGATTCATCGACAACGTATTGTGCAAAATCTAATACTTGTGCTTTTTCTTGTGCATGATCTGTATTCAAGTACGTAAAGACTGGGCGTGTAAAGTTTTGGTACGGTCCGCTTTCGTCAATCGTGTCCAGTGACGGTGCGACGGGACCATCGCCAAAGTTAATGCTAACGGCGTTTAATTTATCTTGGTTGTTATCGTAATAACCAAATCCGAAAAAGCCGAGACTGTGTTTATCTTGAGAGACGAGTTGTACGAGTGTTGAGTATTCTTGTTGTAAGTCTGCATCTTCAGCTAAGTCTTGTTCATTTAAAATAGATTCATAGAAAAACTCATACGTGCCGTGGTTTTCGTTAGGACCATATAGATTGATCGGTTCGTTTGGCCAGTCGCTATTAATATCTGACCAGTTTTCGATATCGCCTTGTGCTGTGAAAATATCAATAACTTGTTCTTCCGTTAGTTCCGTTGCCCAGTCATTTTCAGGGTGAGCGACAATGGTTAATCCGTCTAATGCTAATTTAATTTCTTTATAGTTAATGCCTAATTCTTCTGCTTTATTGATTTCTTCTTCTTTAATTTTTCGAGACGCATCGTTGAAGTCTGTTCCGTCTTCAGCTAAAAATTTCTCAAATCCTGCGCTTGTGCCAGAGCGGCCAACTTCGACTGAAACATTGGACTGATCATTCACCATATAATTTTCCGCTAGACGAGACATAAGTGGGTAAACGGTACCTGACCCATCGACAACGACACGGCCGTCTAATTGTTCACCGTTATTTGATTCAGCGCTTGCGTTATCATCATTTGATTGACAAGCGGTAAGCAAACCTGCAAATACTAGAATCGTTGTAACTAATGCGACAAACTTAACTCTGTTGAACATGAAGAAATCCTCCCCTTGGGTTGTGTTTTGAATGTTACAGTTTCATCATAAACCGTGTTGTCCTAAATGTCTGTAAAGGGAAAGTAAAGATTGAGTAAAGGTTTTGTAAAGACGGTTCGAGGTTTGTTGTGACAGAGTTTATTCGCATTGAAATAGCGTGTTTGGATCATTTGTGTAATAATATAGATATTAACGAATCAAGAAATAAGGGGGGAAGTTTTTTGTTTGAATGGCTATTTTTACCATTAATTGTTGCTATCTCTTTGACTTATTACGCTCACAAAAATAAATTGAACCACCAGCAAAAACTAAAAGAATTAGATTTGGAAGAGAAACAGCTAGAGTTAGATATCATGAGAGAAAAAAATGGATCATTTAAGGATGGAGAAAAGGATCAAGAGTAAGGCGGAAAAGGCTTTCGGAGAATCGAAACATGAGAATAAAAGCAAAAGCTTGGGAGGCGCGCCCAAGCTTTTTTGTATAGACAGTCATGTTTATGGTTTGACCTGGTTCACTATGATCATGCTGGTGTTAGCCTGTTATCAATTTTAGTCCGACAGTCGATGCGATAATACAAAAAATAAACAATAAACGCAGGCGATTCGCGGGCTCGTTAAATAATAGAATGCCCATGATCGCGCTACCTGCAGCACCAATTCCGGTCCAAATCGCGTAGGCGACACTCATCGTAATACCTTCCATCGCAAATGACAATAACGCGAAACTGATAGAGAAAGCCCCGATCATAAAAACGACAGATTGCCAGTTTTGATAACGATTGATGAAGTTTATACCTAATACGCCCGTCATTTCGAATAAACCTGCGACAATAAGAGCGATCCAATGCATTACGTCTCACCTCGCTCTTCTGTGACGAATTTTAAGCCGATGATGCCAGTAACAAGAACGGCGATGAAGACCAGTTTGAGCAGTTGAAATGGTTCGCCGAAAAAGACCATGTCGACGATGACCGTGCCTGCTGTCCCGAGCCCTGCGAATACAGCATAAACCGTGCCGACTGGAAGATGTTTAGCGGCGAGAATTAAAAATAAAAAACTTAAAAATATAGCGATAATCGTTCCGCTCCATGTTAGTAGACTGTCGGCATAACTCAGGCCAATCACCCAAAACACTTCGAAAAATGCGCCCGCAACGACTTTTAACCAATGGATTGTCATTGTGCTAGCCCTCCTTCGTTAATCAAAAGGAAAGCCCGGAAGATGTTAGGTTCAACATCTCCCGGGCTTTTGTCCCTCCGTGTCACAGCGCATAGCTGTGTGTTTTCTCTTGGACCAGACCGACATAAGCTAAGCCGCGGAACCCTAGAAAACAACGTGTGTGTGGTTTTAATTAATTATTGTTCAATTGGCATTTTAACACGTTATATCATAAAAAGCCATGAATAGATTTTGATGCAACCCAAGATTGTCAGATAATCTACTAGCATTGTTAGACAATTGGTCAACATTGTCTAACAATCTTCAGGGAAAGAAGGTTGTGAACAGATTTTTTCATGGTGAATTATTTTGTGATAGAATTTATAAGGATGAGAGCGAAAATGGGGGAGCAGACATGAATCAGTTGCGACAGAAGAGTGCGCAGATTGTGAATCATAAAGTGTTTCAACCGACGATTATTACATTAATTATCATTAATGCGGTGATCGTTGGATTAGAAAGTTACCGCGGATTATATGATACATACGGTGAGTGGTTTGTCCGGGTTGATACGTTTGTGTTGATTATATTCTCACTAGAAATTGTATTGAAATTACTTGCGGCACGACCGACGACGAATTTTTTTAAAGATGGATGGAATGTGTTCGACTTTGTGATCGTTGCGTCAAGTTTTATCTTTATGGGCTCGCCGTTTGTAACCGTGTTACGTATATTGCGTGTTTTACGTGTGTTTCGGACGATTTCCGTTATTCCGTCGCTACGTAAAATTGTCAATGCACTCATTATGACATTGCCGTCGCTCGGGACGATCATGCTGTTACTCGGCATTATGTTTTACGTGTTTAGTGTGATGGGAACGTTTTTATTTAGAGATGTCGCGCCGGACTATTTCGGAACGATTGAAGAAACACTGCTCACCTTATTCCAAATTATTACGCTTGAGTCATGGGCGAGTGCGATCATGCGTCCAATTATGGATGAAATATGGTGGGCGTGGACGTATTTTGTCGCGTTTATTTTGGTCGGGACGTTTATCGTGCTGAACCTGTTTGTCGGTGTGATTGTGAATAACTTCGAGAAAGTAGAACAACTTGAAAACGGAGAAACGCCAGCTGAGGATGAATTAAAAGATGAAGTGAGTCAATTGCGCGGGGAAATTCAAGAATTGAAGCAAATCATCCGAGGTCAAAACAAGTAGAGAGTTTAGTTATTAAATAAGTCGCTTTATTTTTGAAATAACTAGGCCAAGTTATGAGATAATTTCAAGGAATTTTGAAATAACTGAAGCGAGCTGCTCTAGTTTTTAAATAATTAGCCGAAGTTATGAAATAAGTAAGGTGAGTTATTAAATAAATAACGGGAATTATTTAATAAATGGTGCAGACGAGATGATAAAAGCCGCTCTGGGTATCCAGAGCGGCTTCGTTATGATTTAATGCGGTTGGTTTGTATTCGTCATCGGGGCGTAGCTATTGAGTAGCTGATTCGTCGTGTCTTCATCAAACTGCGCAACTTGATAATAGCCTTTGTCGTTCTGATACAAGAACATTTCGTAAGCCATTTCTGAGAAATTCGGCACGCTATCCTGTAACACGCGGCGCATGACGGGGTTCGTCGCTTCTAATGCGGCGTTGTTAGCGGCTGTTGCGCAAGCCTTTAACTGCCCGAGCATAAAACCTGAATAGCATTCATCGTTCAATTGCTGCGGGTTTTGTTCAGGTTGCTTCGGCTGACTCGGTTGCAAGCCGTACGTCACATCATTTGAAATCTCCATATTATAGACAGCCGTTGGTTGAGCCGGTTTTTGGCCCGATTGATACGCATCGACCATCGTGTTATATGTTTCCGTTAAGTAATTGTACTGATTCGTTAAAATACCTTGAAGTTGCTGACACTGAATGTTCGGTTCATATAGTTTGTAATGCTCCATCGCACCGATCACCGTCGAGATCGCTTCATGTGCATCATAAATCGCATGCCCACCTTGGCTTAAATGAGTCGGTAACGTTCCAGATTCTTTCATTTGGCTGTTCGGGTTTGGTTGTTGTTGCATAAAAAAAATCCTCCTCCTAAACTGATTGACAGTTTTAGGGTCAGCCAAATTCATTAAAATATACATCCGGTTCAATCACGAATTGAATCGCTTCAAATACCACGCATCCATTGCATTATGATCAGACCCTTCGATCGGCTTAGGCAATGGTTCAAATCCTAATTTCTCATATAAACGATTCGCCGCTTCTAATTTCGTCGATGTCTCGAGATAACACGCGTCGTAGTGTTTATTCGCAAACGTAAGCGCGACATCCATCAATTGCCGCGCGAGACCACGACCTTGTGCTTCGGGCGCGACGTACAGTTTTTGCAATTCACAAATGCCGTTTTCTCGGTCAAATGGTCCTATGCCGACACCGCCGACCACTCGTCCATCACCGTTTTCAGCAACCCAATAGGCCGCATCGTCATCAGCTTCATAAAACTGCGTTAAGTTAGACAGCTGTGGGTCAACGTAGGCGGTGCCAGGAATATCAAGTCCATATGATTCCAATGACGATTTGATGATATGTTCAATCGTTTGATTATCTTTTGTTTCAATTTCGCGAATATGCATGAGCTCACCTCGATTGTGTCGTTATAAAAAAACGTACCAACAAGATCATCTTATCGGTACGTTTAGTGTTAGTTGTTTATATTTTTGACTAAGTGGCGTGAAAATTCAAGTGGTTTAAAAATTAAACTCAACCGCTTTTGTCCAAAAAGAGTCATTTACACTTGAATATGCGCATCACGATTAGCGTATTGATTCACGGGACCCACGTATTGGTTCAGCTTCCATGATGACTCAATCGCGTTCGTAATAAATTGTTTAGCAAAGTAAACGGCTTCTTCTGGCGTGCTGCCGTTTACAATCGCCGATGTGATTGCGGATGCAAACGTGCAACCCGCGCCGTGATTGTAAGGTGTATCAATAACATCATGTTCGATTAACGTGAATTCGTCGCCTGCATAATAAACGTCAACAGCGCGGTCACCTTCGACTTCGCTACCACCTTTAACGACGACGTGTTTCGCACCAAGTTCATAAATGCGTTGTGCAGCTTCTTTCATCTCATCAATCGTTGTTATATTTTTCATATCGGCGAGCTGGCCAGCTTCAAAAAGATTCGGTGTCGTGATTAACGCTTTCGGTACTAAAATGTCGCGTAATGCTTTCGCGTTTTCTGGGTAAACCGGTTCGTCTTGTCCTTTGCACGCTAAAACAGGATCGACTACAGCGTCGAGATTATATTTATCAATCGTGTCTGCGGCAAATTGAATAATATCAGTCGACGGAAGCATGCCTGTTTTCATAATATCAACACCAACACCATCTAAAATCGTTGATGTTTGGGCTTTGACCGTGTCCAAATCAATTGGATAAACGTCGTGTGCCCAATGATTGTGCGGGTTTTGCGCCACGATTGTTGTGAGCGCCGTCATACCGTACACACCGTTTTCTTGATACGTTTTCAAGTCAGCTTGAATGCCAGCGCCACCGCTCGTGTCTGATCCAGCTAAAACAAATACTTTTTTCATCGGAGATCCCTCCACCATATCGTAATCATTCCATATGCATTTTATCGTTATTTTGCCGTTTTGCCAACTCATTTAATGCGTCGTTTTGACTGTATCGCCGTGAACGATGTGCTCATCTTCAGAGTCGTGCACGTCACTTTGTTTCGATTTGGTTAAAAGTAACGCAATACCGCTTGCGACGAGCAAGGCACTTGTCACGAAAAAGACGCTCGAAATCCCGTAATAACCAGCAATGACACCACCCATAACAGGGCCGATCACATTGCCTAAAAAGCGTAAGCTCGTGTTATAACCGAGGACTTCACCTTGAATCGCAATCGGTGCAGCTTGCCGGATATAGGCCATACGAATCGGGATAATCCCGCCAAGGGTTAAACCGAGTAAGAACCGCACAATGACGAGTTGCCACACTTCAGTTACAAGTGCTCCCGGGAAGTAAACGATGCCGGCTAAAAAAACGAGTAAGATTAAGATTTTATCATAGCCGACTCTGTCAGCGATAATCCCCCAACGACGCGTCATCAGTAGATTCCCTAAACCTGTAATCGAAAAGGCGATCCCTGAAATGAACGCGAGGTTCGCAGGTCCGTTTAATTCCTCAACGTATAACGCCAAAATCGGCTGAACAGAAAAGTGGGCGATTTGAATAAACATTGATATGACAAGTACCGCTAACAACATGGGATGACGCACGATGTGTAAGAGTACTTCTTTTTTCGAATAACTTTGTTTTTCTTCTGCTTCGGCTTCTAAGCGGGTTTCTTTTAACGCAAATAACACGAGTAACGCTGCGATGAGTAAGGCACCTGAAATAATCTGGAACGCTTGGGCAAAGCCGATCCAGTCGGCTAACGAACCGCCGATTAATGGCCCCATTAACGTACCTGTCACAGTTCCTGTCTGTAATGTGCCCATGACCCGACCGGAAATATGTTTCGGTGTTTGCGTGGAAATAAGCGCTTGGGATGTCGAGATGAACCCAGCGAAAACACCCATCACGAGACGGAGTATAAACAGCTGAATAACCGAGTCGACAAAGCCCATCGTAAACACGCACACAGTTAGGCCAAACGCCATCACAACCAAAATCGGTTTACGACCGAATTTGTCACCAATTCGGCCCCAAATCGGTGAAAAAATAATAGCTGTTAGAAATGTAATCGCAAATGTCCAGCCAGCCCAATTTGTCACGTATTCTTCAGAAAAGTTGCCGAATGTATCAATGTAAAGCGATAAAAATGGCATCACCATTGTCATGCTGCCCGCAATAAAAAAGTTGGCAAACCACATGATTGCCAAATTCCGCTTCGCTAACTGATCTTGCTCCAATGTGTACCCTTCTTTCTCCTTAACCTTTCGCAATCCGATTATTTCGATACACTAAATATAGCAAACGATTCGTCAAATGTCGAGCCTTGTGTTTATTTAGTCTTACCCAAAAATAAAACGCCAAAACACGAGGTCTTGGCGTTACACACGCGATAATACGCGCGGTTTGACAGGCATTCGATCAGAAAAGTTACAGTCTGTTCCAAATATATCTTCTGGGGTTCCGGTTTCGACAATGTTCCCTTCACGTAATACGACGATCCGGTCTGCTAAGGCTTGTGAATCATCTTGGTCGTGTGTGACAAAAATCGACGTCACGCCAGCTGCTTTAATAATGCGGCGCAACTCTTCTCTAATACGAATTTGTAAGTCTGCATCAAGGTTACTGAATGGTTCATCGAATAAAAGGAGTTTCGGTTTAGGTGCGAGCGCGCGAGCTAGCGCCACACGTTGTTGTTGACCACCACTTAATTCAAACGGATAACGTTTACGGTAATCTTCTAGTCCAACGAGTTCTAACACTTCATGAATGCGTTCTTTTTTATCTTTACGCGGCCATTTTTGCAAGCCAAACTTCACATTATCTTGCACCGTCATATGCGGAAATAAGGCATAATCTTGGAACACCATGCCAATCCCGCGTTTTTCGGGCTGGGTGAACTGTGAGTTACTGCACATGCAGTGGTCGCCTACCATGATATTACCGTTCGTTGGCATCTCCAACCCAGCGATCAAACGTAAAATCGTACTTTTGCCACTGCCTGATTCACCTAAAATCGAAATAATTTCACCCTGGTCAATCGTCAGGTTAAAATCATTTATCGTATGATCTTTCGCTTGAGGGTACTTAAATGCCAAGTTTCGAATGTGTACAAACATTAATCAGGACTCCTTTTCTAAAACATGATGAAACACATAAATCGCAATGCCACTGACGAGAATAATGAGAAGCGACGGCATGGCCGAACGCTGAATCATTTCATCCGTTGCGTATTGGAATGCTTTCGTCGCTAACGTATCAAAATTAAACGGTCGTAAAATGAGTGTTAGCGGTAATTCTTTCATAATATCGATGAACGCGAGGATGAAACCACCAAAGATTGCCCCGCGAATCAGCTTCATATCGACTTTGAAAAACGATTTCGTCACGCTCATACCGAGCATACGCGATGCTTCTGTGAAGTTCGTGCCAATTCGTTCAAAGCCCGATTCTATAGAATTGTATCCGACTGCTAAATACCTAATAACATAAGCGAAAATCAACATCACGATGCTCGTGCTTAAAACGAGGGTCGGCTCAAACCCGAGCCATTCGTAAAAACCGAACAACTGTCGGTCAATGGCGGTGAACAATGTCACGACACCAACGGCAATAACCGCTCCAGGTATAGAATAACCTAAAATCGTCACTTTAGGAAAGGTTTTTGCAAGTAAGCCGCGATTGAGACGTGAGAAATTACTAATAACGACCGCCATCACAACAATTAAGATGGACGCGACAAAGGCAACGAAAACGGAATTGCCGATCAATGACCAAAAGTCTTGTTCGAAAAACTGCTCGTATGCCATCGTCGCCCAGTAAATGAGCTGAATCACTGGAATGATAAAGCCGAGTGAGAAAATCGTCATACAATAGGTGAAGACGAGCCATTTGGTTTTACCTTCTAAACGGGTTGGTTTTAATAATTTAACTTTGGTCGTCGTAAAACTATAACGGCGACGCCCGCGCATAATACGCTCAACGACCAAGATCGCTAAGACAATCAACATTAATGTCCCCGCTAATTTTATTGCTGAATTTAAATCACCCATTCCAAACCACGTTTGAAAAATTGCTGTCGTAAACGTCTGGATACCGTAATATTTCACCACGCCGTAATCGTTTAACACTTCCAAAATCACTAAGCTCACACCCGCAATCATCGCAGCGCGCGAGATAGGGAGGACGACACGGAAAAATGTCCGCCACGCATTACTCCCTAGCAATCTAGCATTTTCGACAAGCGCCGTTGACTGTCTCGCTAAAAACGCTTTCGTAATCGTGAAGACGTAAGGGAATAAGAAGATCGTTAAAATGAAAATAGCGCCAGGCATATTCATGATATTGAAATAATCTTGATTAACCGTGACGTCGAATTGATCGCGCAATGTCGTTTGAATGACACCCGTATAATTTAAAATGCCATGATACGTGTAAGCACCAATATAAGGGGGGATTGCTAATGGAAGAATCATACCCCATTGGAAAAAACGACGCATCGGAAAATCATAGGCTGAAATTAACCACGCTAAACTCGTCCCGATGATTAATGTGAAACCACCGACAAATACGACGAGCAACAGCGTGTTTTGGATATAGTTTTGTAACATATACTCTTGAATATGTTGCCAGTTATCGTTAGGCTCACTAAATAACTGTACGATAATCGATATATTCGGCAAAATGACAAATAAAGCAAAGACGATACTTAAAATTGTCCATATATTAGTATAAGTCTTAAGGGTGCGAAGCCATTTCAAATAGACACGTCCTTTTATAGTTTAACTGCCAACTTCTATCGTACATGATAGTGGCTCAAAAACAAAAGCAAGAAAACCGCCTCACGACATGAGACGGTTTATCGTTTGTTAAGTTGTCACAAATTACTTCCAGCCTACCTCATTGAAAATGCGTACGGCTTCAGCATTGTTTTCACCTAAAGTCGATAGGTTAATGTCTTGTGTTTCGAAGTCTCCCCATTGTTGTAACGTTTCAGCTGGTTCGACGTTTGGATTAACGGGATATTCATAGTTAGCACTTGCGAATTGTCCTTGGACATCTTCACTTGATAAATGTTCAATTAACGCGATTGCGTTTTCTTCGTTAGGCGCATTAGCCGCTAAGCCAGCACCACTGACGTTGACGTGCGCTCCAGTTGAGTCTTGGTTAGGGAAGAAGACACCTAATTGTTCAGCGACTTCGACTTCTTCTTCGTCATCTGAATTTAACATACCGCCAAGATAGTACGTGTTCATAATGGCAACGTCACCTTCACCAGCGACAACAGCTTTGGCTTGGTCACGGTCACCGCCTTGTGGTGAACGAGCTAAGTTATTCACAATACCTTCAGCCCAAGCTTTTGCGTCCTCACGACCATTTAATTCGATGAATGATGCTAATAATGACTGGTTATAAATATTTTCAGAAGAACGGATTAACACGCGATCTTCCCATTCTGGTTCCGCTAATGCTTGATAGGTTGATAAATCACTCTCGTCAACACGCTCTTTGTGATACGCGATGATACGTGCGCGTTGCGTTAAGCCGACCCATTCGTTGTCACGGTCACGTAAATTCTCTGGTACATTCTCATTAATCGTGTCGCTTTCGATTGGTTGAAGGAGACCTTGATCCTTCGCGCGGTGGAGGCGACCAGCGTCCGCTGTAAAGAAGATGTCAGCTTCTGATGCTTCACCCTCACGGTTCATGCGTTCGATTAATTCGTCAGCACTGCCGTTGATTACGTTGACTTCAATACCTGTTTCATCAGTGAAAGCACTGTAAATCTCATCGTCAACATCATAGTGACGACTTGTGTAAATGTTGACTTCACCAGCGTCTTCGGAACCGCTTGCTTCGTTGTTAGATGATTCGTCGTTTGCTGTTTCCTCTGATGAACCGTCGTTCTGACTCTCATCCGTTTCTTCGCCACCACAAGCAACTAAAATTAGTGCTGTGAGTGCGAATAATAAAGCTAAAATACCTGTTTTCTTGTTGAACATGTTAAGCACCCTTCCTTTTATTTCTAATTGAAAATGATTATCATCGCCACGATTTCTATTTTACTGAAAATCATTCTCAAGTCAATAGTTTTTGATAATCTTTTTTTGAAGGCTTTACTAAAGTCCGTTTTTGATATTGTGATCCGCTGCAGGTGGACGCTTCCGACGACCCGGACGGTCTAGTGTCAACGTTGGCCACAGGACGTGGCTGGTTTTGGTCGACCAGGAGTCGCCACCTTCGCTTCTCACAATTCAATAACTCAGTGCTACTATTATTTTAAAATCAACATTGAACATTAACAAAGCCTTTTTAAGAACATAAGAACACCTCTTGATTAACAAAAAAAACCTATTCTCAATTGGAATAGGCTTTGATCAATTCAATTATACTTGTTTATCAAAATCGAATAAGTCACCGGATAAGTAGCGTTCACCTGAGTCAGGGATGATCGCGACAACGACTTCACCCGGCTGCTTGCGTTTAGCCACTTCAATCGCGGCATAGGCTGAAGCCCCAGCGGAAGTCCCGACTAAAATGCCTTCCTCACGCGCGAGACGACGCGCTACGTCATACGCTTGATTGTCTTCGATTCGGAAAATCTCATCATAAACGTCTTGGTTCAATATGTCCGGCACGAAACCAGGGCTTGTGCCGACGAGCTTATGCTTGCCAGGTTGTCCGCCTGATAAAACAGGGGAGCCAGCTGGTTCGACGACGTGAACGGACATATCGTCATACACTTTTTTCAATTCTTCACCCGTACCTGTGATGGTACCGCCCGTGCCAGCTGTCGCGACGAAAGCGGATAAAGGTTTGCCTAGTTCATCCATTGCTTCGACAATTTCTTTCGCCGTCGTGTGACGGTGCGCATTGGAGTTGGCTTCATTTTCGAATTGCATTGGCATAAAGCTATTTGGAATTTCATCTAGCAATTCCTTTGCTCGTCTGATCGCACCAGGCATTTTCTCGTCACCAGGTGTTAGCTCAACGCGTGCACCGTATGCTTGTAATAAGTTAATGCGTTCTTTCGTCATTGTATCTGGCATGACGAGAATCGCATCATATCCACGGGCTGCAGCATTCATCGCCAAGCCAATCCCTGTATTACCACTCGTTGGCTCAATAATCGTAGAGCCTTCTTTAAGATGGCCCGACTTTTCCGCTTCGACCATCATGTTGTACGCGGCACGGTCTTTGACACTGCCGCTCGGGTTATAAAATTCCAACTTCAAATATATATCTGCACCGTCAGCAGGGTTAAGTTTATTTAATTTAACTAGCGGTGTATCGCCAATTAAATCGGCAATATTATTGACTATACGCATGCATGTCACATCCTTTGTTTAACTATTGTGCATTCCTTAGTTTAGCAATAGGTTTTTAAGACATTCAAGTTTTACGATTTATTGATGCCATTTAAAACCGATCGCTGTCGCATCATCTGAGTGGATTTGGTTTTCGGAAACATATTCAACAAATTTGAAATACTTATCAAACCCGTGTGGAACCTCGTTCGTATCGATTTGTTCATAAATGCCATCTGTCATTAAATAAAGGGCATCACCTGGATTAAGTGTCATTTGGTGTTCAGTAAACTCCATTTCTTCTTGTAACCCAATGAGTGGGCCAGGCACTTTTTCGCCGATCGTTTCACCGTCTTTTTCGTAGGCGAAAAAGTTAATGCCTGCTGCGACATACGTCATATCGCCTGTATTGAGATCAATGTCAGCGCAGAAGGCCGTTGCGAAATAGGCCGATGGGAAAATTGGTACGCACGCTTTGTTGACCCATTCGACTTTTTCTTTAACGGTTAAATTTTCCCGCGAGATTTGGTTGAATAGCAAGTTGATCGTACTCGTTTGAAGCGCGGTCGCCACGCCATGCCCCATCATATCGATTAGATAGATGAACAAGCGATTTTGGTTATGGTCAAAGTCATACCCGTAGCTATCACCGCTAACATAATTGCTCGCTTCGTGTAAAAACTGTAATGTGAATTGATCGTTTTGAATGTTTGGCTGTAATGACTCTTTTTGCAAACGCCCTGCATACTCGACATCTTTTTGTAATTGCAAACGATCGCGAATATCTTCACCGATCGCGACGATGCTTGATGGTGTGCCGTCAGCCCCGCGCAACGCTAAGAAATTCCATTGAAACGGTAAATATTCGTTTTCTTTTGAAATAAGTGTGCCTTCAAATGACAAATTACCTTGGTTAAATGTCGCGTCAATGATCGGCGATAACTCTTCTGTTTGAATGAGTTCAGTAATCGGTTTGTTCATTAGTTCGGTTAACGTATACCCCGAAAATGGTAACAGGCGGCTGTTAGCGTTGTGTATTTGCCCTTTATTATCAAGCATAATGATGAGTTCAGGTAACGCGTTAAATAGTCGGTCTTTTTCAAACAATTCTTTGACTAAGCCTTGTTCGATATGTTTGCGCTTCGTAATATCTTGCTGAATACCGATGAAATATGGAATGTCCCCGCTGTCGTCTGTGATTGGGTTAATAATTAATTCATTCCAGAAAGGCTCACCGTTTTTACGATAGTTTAATATTTCAGTATGGATGGGTGTTAAGTTTTGAATGCATGATCGTATGTAGTTAATCGTTCCTTGATCGGTGTCGTCGCCTTGTAGCATTTTGCAATTATACCCAATCACTTCGTCTGGCTCGTACCCGGTCAATTCAGTAAATGCTTGGTTGACGTATATAATCGGATTGTTTGGTTGTTTGGCATCAGTAATGACAATCGAAGACGATGAGTGTTCAATGCCTGCGGTTAAATAAGCATTTCGCTCAAGCAGTTCGTTAATCGACTTTTGTTGGTCGGTTAAGTCTTGAACTTTTTGTTTGACTTCGATTTCTGTCATCGCCCAGTTTGCGAGCTTTTCCAGTTGGTCAAATTGGTCTTCGGTTAGATGGTTAGGTTGGGAGTCTAAGACACATAATGAACCAATAATATGTCCGTCGCTTAAGCGTAATGGCGTACCAGCGTAGAAACGAATCAAGCCTTCAGTAACGAGTGGATTGTTTTTAAAACGTGAGTCTTCTAGAGCGTCTTCCACTTGGAAACGCTTGTTTTCAATAAATAAATATTGGCAAAACGATTTATCTCGTGTCGTGCCACCGTCTTTTTCTAATTGGTCAGGCAAGCCAATACATGATTTAAACCATTGCCAATCTGAATCGACGATGGTGATGAGAGCCATTTCTAAGCCGAACATACTTTTGGCGAGTTCGGTAATGTTATCGAACGGATCTTCTTGACAATCTAATTCTAAATTGAGTTGATGGATTGAACGCAGTCGGTCTATTTCTTGATTGATATCAGGATAAACGATTTTAGGCGACTGGAGATGTTCTTTCCATTCTGCAATTTTATCTTTCACACATTATTCCCCCAAAAAATATCTAAGTTTATTTTATCATAAAATGATGGGCGATACGTCGTTTATGTTAAGATTAAAAGAAAAAGGGGATTGAGCGATGAGTTACCGAGATGAGCAAGGCATTCATACCGATTTTAAAGAACGCATGACGTATAGTGATTACTTAGATTTGGACGCGATTTTGAACAGTCAAAACCGCTTGTCGGACCATCATGATGAAATGTTATTTATCGTCATTCATCAAGTGAGTGAATTGTGGATTAAGTTGACGCTTCACGAATTAGAAGCGGCCGTGCAGTCGATTCAAGAAGAAGACTATCAACCCGCGTTTAAAATGCTTGCGCGCGTGTCGAGTATTCAAAATCAAATCATTAAAGCGTGGGATGTTTTATCGACGATGACACCGAGTGAGTATTTAGGTTTCCGCGACTACTTAGGCAACGCATCAGGTTTTCAATCGTATCAGTATCGTTTAGTCGAATTCGCGCTAGGTTATAAAACACCGCATGTTTTGAAAATTTATGAAAAAGATCCCGAGTTGAAAGCGCGCTTACAAGAAGCTTACGAAGCACCTGGTTTGTATGATGTCGCGATTCAAGCCTTGGCGAAAGAAGGGTTCGAGATTGATCAATCCGTACTCGAACGCGATTTAACCGAAACATACGAAGCGAATGACAGCGTGGAACGAGCGTGGATTGAGGTGTACCGCGACCCTGAGCGCTACTGGAATTTATACCAACTCGCTGAAAAATTAGTAGATATCGAAGACTGGATGCAACAATGGCGCTTCCGTCACATGAAAACCGTCGAACGCATTATCGGTCACAAACAAGGCACAGGCGGCTCATCGGGCGTTGGCTATTTGAAGCAAGTGCTCGATCACTATTTTTTCCCAGAACTGTGGAATGTGCGGACGTCGTTGTAAGGTTTTTTCGCAAATTGGGAGAGTCATTTCGAGTTGATACGGCGAATTTTGGATGCGATACGGCGAAATTTTTGTCCGATATGGCGAAATCGCGCTCACATACGGCGAAAATCACAGTTTATACGGCGAACACACATATCATTCGATAATGAAAGACCCTCTAGTGCTCTAACTAGAGGGTCTTCGTTATGTTTGTAGCATTTGTTGTTTGATTTTTGCGTTTCGTTCATTGAAAACGTCGTTATGTGATGAAACCATGGCTTGTCCATTGGCGTCTGGCGAAATGAATTGTTTTGCTTGGTTGACGGCGTTGGCTGCGTCTTGAAATGCGCCAGCAATGAGATTCAGTTTACCATCATGTTTTAAAATATCTCCTGCAGCATAAACGCCGGGCACAGACGTTTCGCTCATTGCGTTCCCGTCGAGAAAGTAATCGTCTACCATGTCTAAATTCAATTCGCTGTTTTGAAGTAATTCCGCATCCATTTCGTAGCCATGATTGACGATGACTTCATCGACAGCCACTTGTTCGACTTCGTTTGTGTTTTGATTTAATACCTCGACGTATTCGATCATTTGTCGGTCCGGGCAGGGGACGAGGTTAGCGATGCATGAGTTGAATAAACATGTTGCATTGCTGTTCATCAATTGATCAACTTGCGCTTCGTGGCCCGATAAGTGATCTTTACGGCACGTGACGAACACCTTCTTGGCGATTGGTTCGAGTTCATTGGCCCAGTCTATCGCAGAATTGCCGCCGCCTGATATCATGACGGTTTTATTTTGGAATCGTTCCAATGATTGAACCGTATAATTCAAGTTCGATACCTCATAACGATCGGCATCTTTTACTTTAAGTTTTTGAGGTTTCAAAATTCCGCTACCGACAGCTACGATTACCGTTTTCGAGAAGTGCTCAACTCCTGAGCTGTCGTTTAAAATAAATAAATCATCATCCGTCTGTTTGATGGTCATGATTTTTTCGCCATGAACAACGGTCGGATTGAATGTTAACCCTTGTTCGATGAGTTGATGGATAAATTTCTCACCTGTAATGGGGGGTTGTCCCCCGACATCCCAAATCATTTTTTCAGGATAAACATTTACTTTCCCGCCTAACGTGTTTTGGTACTCGATGATTTTAGTCTTCATTCCGCGCAACCCACTGTAAAACGAAGCATATAAACCAGCCGGACCACCGCCGATAATTGTAACGTCATATAGTTCACGTGCCATTAAAGCTCACCTCTTATCAAATGTTGATAATCATTATCAATAAATCGTAACGGATAATAGAATGTTTTTCAACCTTTATCATTACTGTTATAAAAGGATTTTTGGTTATTTTATTTTATAACTAGAAGCCGAATTTAATTGAGAATGGGTGTTGACATTCGGTTTGAATGTGGTTTAATAGGGGATGTTATGATAGTGATAATCATTCTCAGCGAAGGTTAGGAGAGGTGTTCTGTGCGAGTGAGAGGCGAGCAGTTATTAGTCGGTTATGATGACAATACCGTGCTGGATCATTTAGATGTTCAAATCCCTGAAAGGCAAATAACAGCGATCATTGGGCCCAATGGTTGTGGTAAATCGACGTTACTAAAAGGGTTAACACGTATTTTGACGCCAAATTCAGGCCGTGTGTTGTTGGACGGGGAGGATATTAAAAAACAAAAAACGAAAGATGTTGCTAAAAAAATGGCGATCCTTCCTCAAAGCAACGATTATGCGAACGGGCTCACGGTAGGTGAACTCGTGTCTTATGGTCGTTTTCCATACCAAAAGGGATTTGGGCGTTTGAGTGACGATGATGTAGAGTCGATTGATCAAGCGATGAAATCGACTGGGGTTTTAGAGTTCAAACATCGCCCGGTTGATGCGTTGTCAGGTGGACAGCGACAACGGGTTTGGATTGCGATGGCGTTAGCGCAAGATACAGAGATGATTTTTCTCGATGAACCGACGACGTATTTAGACTTAGCTCATCAGCTAGAAGTATTGGAATTGCTGCAAAGCTTGAATCAACTAGAAGGTCGAACAATTGTGATGGTGCTTCACGATTTAAATCATGCAGCACGTTTTGCCGATTACATCATTTCGATGCGTGATGGCTCGATTGTAAAAGAAGGACGTTATGATGACGTAATACAAGCTGACGTTTTACGAGATGTATTTGATATCGATGCTATTGTTGGCCAAGATCCACGTACAGGAAAACCGATTTGCCTAACTTATAATTTAATAAAAGGGGAGAATACAGATGACAATCAAACGATTAATACCATTTCTCATGATCGCCGTGCTTTTGCTAATTAGTGCGTGCGGTAACAATAATGATGAGGAAGGTGCGAATGCTGAAGAATCGAATGAATCGAATACAGAAGAAACGAACGATGATGCAGATGAATCTAATCAAGAAGCGTCTAGCGAGATGAGAACGTATGAATCGGAAAATGGACCAGTTGAAGTACCAGCGAATCCAGAACGCGTCGTTGTCTTATCGACATATACAGGTAATGTGCTGTCCCTCGATACGAATGTTGTAGGTGCTGACGCTTATTCAATGAGTAATCCACGTTATGAAGAACATTTAGACGGTGCAGAAACAGTAACGTCTGAGGATTTAGAAAAAATTATTGAATTAGATCCGGATTTAATTATTGGATTGTCGAGCGAAAAGAATCTTGATCGACTACGCGAAATCGCGCCGACAGTCACTTATACGTATGGCAACCTAGGTTACTTAGAACAACACCGTGAAATTGCAAAACTATTGAACAAAGAAGAACAAGCGAATGAGTGGATTAATGATTTCAAAACGCGTGCACAAGAAGCTGGTGAGGAGATCAAGGCTGAAATTGGCGAAGATGCCACGGTGACCGTAATCGAAAATTTTGATAAACAGCTTTATGTCTTCGGTGATAACTGGGCGCGCGGAACAGAAATTTTGTATCAAGAGATGGGTCTGAAAATGCCTGAAAAAGTAAAAGAAATGGCGCTTGAAGATGGTTTCTACGCCTTGTCATTCGAAGCGTTACCGGAATATGCAGGCGATTACATTATTTTTAGTAAAAACTATGATTTAGATAACTCGTTTGAAGAGACAGAAACATTCCAAAACATTCCGGCTGTTAAAAATGACCGTGTCTTTGAAGCGGATGCGAAAGAATTTTATTTCAATGATCCGATTACACTTGAGTATCAGCTAGAATTTTTCAAAGATCATTTTTTAGGTGAAGATGAGTAAGTTATGAAGGCGGGTATGTTCCCGCCTTTTATTGATGATATAAAGGTTGATGGTTATGAGAGCGAGTTTCCCATACATATTTATTAGTTCTATTTTGCTCTTGCTAGTTATGCTTGTCGTGTCAATGGTGTTCGGTGCAATTGATACGACGATTAATGACGTATGGCTAGCTATTACGCAATCAAATCCTACTGGAGATGTGTTAATACTGCGAGAGCTTCGTTTACCAAGGGAAATAGGCGCGTTAATGGTTGGAGCGGCATTAGCTGTAGCGGGCGCGATCATGCAAGGGATGACGCGAAATCCGTTAGCAGATCCAGGGTTGCTTGGTTTAACAGCGGGTGCTAATGCAGCACTTGCAGTGACAATTGCTTTTATACCAGGAGCAAATTATTTTTGGATTATGATTGCTTGTTTTATCGGTTCAGCTGTCGGCGCGGTGCTTGTTTTCGGTATTAGTGCGTTGAATCCGCGTGGTTTTAACACATTTCGTATCGTGCTAGCGGGCGCTGCAGTGTCGGCATTTTTATACGCGATTGCTGAAGGAACAGGGATTTTGTTTCAAATATCAAAAGACGTATCGATGTGGACAGCAGGAGCCGTGATGGGGACGTCTTGGGGACAGTTGATGGTGTTAGCCCCGATCATCGGAATAGGGATGTTAGTTGCTTTGTTATTATCGCGCCAATTAACGGTGATGAGTTTGAGTGAAGATGTATCAGTCGGTCTCGGACAGAACTTGAGGTTGATTAAAACGTTATTGTTTATCGTTATTATTTTGTTGGCAGGCGGGGCCGTATCATTAGTCGGTAACTTGGCATTTGTCGGATTGATGGTGCCACATATGGTTCGTCCGCTCGTCGGTACCGATTATCGGTTTATTTTGCCGATGAGCGCAACAGTTGGAGGTATATTAATGTTAGGGGCGGACACGATTGCGCGCACGATTAACGCGCCTTACGAAACACCGCTTGCTGCTGTTGTCTCTTGCTTAGGGCTGCCGTTTTTCCTTTATGTTTTGAATAAAGGAGGGCGATCATTCTCATGATTCATCCAAGTCTTATTCGAAAACAACGTGTTTTGTTAGGTTTTTTTTCAACTGTTTTAATATTAACAGTTGTAATAGGTTTGCAATTAGGTGATTCAACTGTTGCATTTGAGCGAATTATCGCGACATTTATCGGTCAAGGAACATTTGAAGAGGAATTCGTGTTATTTTCGATTCGTCTGCCACGGATAGTAATCACTATTTTAGCAGGGGTTGCACTTGCTTTATCTGGCGCTATTCTCCAAGCTGTCACGAAAAATGATTTAGCAGATCCTGGCATCATTGGCATTAACTCAGGTGCTGGTGTTGCTGTTGCGATATACTTTTTATATTGTCCAATTGATTCAGGATCGTTTATTTTTATGCTACCCTTTGTGGCGTTTTTAGGCGCTTTTCTGACTGCCGGGATGATTTACGCGCTGTCTTACCGAAAACAATCAGGTATCGAACCTGTTCGTCTCGTCTTAACTGGTGTCGGCTTTTCGATGGCTTTTTCAGGTCTGATGGTCGTATTAATTAGTTCAGCTGAACGAGAAAAAGTCGATTTTATCGTTCAATGGATGGCTGGTGATATATGGGGGACGGATTGGCCTTTTGTATACATATTACTTCCATGGCTATTGTTTTTAGTGCCGGTTATTTTCTGGCTTGCGAATTCAATGAATATATTAAGTTTACACCAACAAGCATCTGTTGGTGTTGGCTTACGAATTGAAAAAGTGCGATTAATCCTGTTACTAATCGCTGTTGCATTAGCAGCGTCTGCTGTATCGGTGACAGGTGGCATTTCTTTTATTGGTTTACTCGCCCCGCATTTGGCGAAACAATTGGTTGGACCGCGCACACAATTATATTTACCTATTTGTTTAGTCATTGGCGGGTGGCTTTTATTAGTTGCGGATTTGATTGGTATGAACTTATTACAGGTCGGTAATGTGCCAGCAGGAATTGTCGTCGCCTTAATCGGTGCACCCTATTTTGTTTATTTGTTGATGAGAAAATAAGAGATTTTGCTAATTTAAGGGTTGATTCTCGAGTTGATACGGCGAATTTTGGATGCGATACGGCGAAATTCAAGCGTGATACGGCGAAATTTTGTCCGATACGGCGAAAATATAAGACAATACGGCGAAATCGCGCTCACATACGGCGAAAATCACAGTTTATACGGCGAAATCAAAATCCCGACCGCCCATCATGTGTTAGGGCGATCGGGATTTGTTTAAATCTCTTGCAGAATAGCGCGGACGGGGGACCCGTCGGCGCCTTCTAGTTTGAGGGGTAAGGCTGATAAGTGGTAAAGACCGGCTTCGACACCGTCGAGCGTGACGCCTTCTAAAATATGAATGTCGTTCGCTTCGAAGGCGTGGTGTGTATCGAGTGTTTTGCTGTCGAGCGGGTCGACAGAAGGGAGGTCCACACCGACGAGTTCGACACCGTGTTCATGGAAAAAGCTACCCAAGCGCGCGTCGAGCTCGGGAATCTCGGTCGGAAACGGCGCACCGTTTGGCCATGTGTCTGTTTTTAAAATAACGCGTCGTACGCCTTGTAAATCGATTAGTGCTAAATCTTCAGGTGTTATGCGCTGTTTCGTTGTGACGTCGACGACTAAGACGCGGCCGACGTATAAATCGATCGGCAATTGGTCGACGGTTAAGCCACTATTGTTAAAGTGAAACGGTGCATCAATATGAGTCGCGGTATGACAACTCGTCGTAAATTGCCCGATATTGACGGACCCTGTGTCAGCGATCGAAGCGGTCAGGTCATATGAAAATGGTTCGTCTTCTGGCCATGTAGGTGTGTCAGCGTTTAATGTGCGCGAAATATCGATCATAGCTAAATCCTCCTTACGCAATGACGTCGCGTTCGTTTTGGTATTGTTTATACGTTTCGTTCGTCATAATATCTTTTAAAATATGAACAGCGCGGTAAATGTCGTGATAAGACACGTAAAAGGCAACAGGTGCTAAGCGAATGACGTTAGGCGCGCGGAAGTCCGGTGTAATATCGTGATCTTTTAACGCTTTACAAATGCTCGCCGCTGCTTCGTGTTCTAAACAAATATGGCCGCCACGACGCTCGTCTTCGCGTGGATTACCAATCGTAAAGCCGAAGTCACTCAACTCCTGCTCGACTAAATACATAAAATAAGCTGTCGCCTGAAGCGATTTAGCACGCAACGCTTCGATGCCCGCTTCTTCAAATAAATCTAACGATCCGATTAACGGTGCAGTACTGAAGACGTGCGGTGTTCCGATTTGGAAAGCGCCCGCGTCTTGTGCTTTCGTAAAGGTGTGTTCCATGTCGAATTGTTTGTCTTTATCAGAACCGAACCAGCCCGTTAAGCCAGGGGTGCGGTCGAAATGGTTGTCGTGAACAAATAACCCGGCAACACCACCAGGACCACTATTGACGTATTTGTAATGACACCAATACGCAAAATCAACCCCATCCTCGTGAAAATGGTGTGGAATAGCTCCAACAGAATGGCAACCATCGAACCCAATCAAAATCCCTCTAGCGTGTGCTGCTTCTGTCAGTTTGCGAACATTGAGAAGCTGTCCGCTACGGTATAGCACGGTTGGCAGTACAATAAGTGCCACGTCATTGGTCATCGCCTCAATCACATCATCCTCATCAATCGTCCGACCATCGCGGCTTTCGACTTGGATTAAATGCTCATCTGGGTCATACCCGTGTAATCGCAATTGACTTTGCAGCGCATAAATGTCGGATGGGAAGTTCAGTTCATCGGCTAAAATTTTCGTACGCTCACCCTTAGGTTGATAAAAGGTACTGACGAGTTGGTGCAAATTCGTCGTTGTGGACCCGGTCACCATTACTTCTTCAGGCTTGCCGCCGACTAATGGGGCGATGCGGTCGCCTAACGTTTCGGATAGATAAAACCACGGGTGCTCGCCGTTCATCCAGCCGCCGATCGCCTCGTGTTTCCAAGCGTTCATCACATCTTGTAACGATTGTTCCGCTCGTTTCGGCATGAGGCCGAGCGAGTTGCCATCTAAATAAATATGGTCGTCACTTATATAAAATTCGTGTTTATAATCTTTTAATGGATCATTTGCGTCGAGTTCGTGCGCAAATGATTCAGTCGGTTTAAACATTGTCATCACTCCTTCATTTCAATATATCATAAAATGCGTTCGGGTGAGTGAATTTTCTGTTAAAATAGATGGAGACAAGCTTAGAGGAGGCCGAAAATGAGACAACCAACAGACAAAACGGTGATGCACAGTTATCCCGGTATGGTCGCGATCGTAACGGCGAGGCATAACGGACAAGATAATGTCATGGCTGCAGGATGGCATTCGTATATTTCGTTTGATCCCCCGATTTATGGTGTGGCGATCGGACGTGAACGCTATACATATGATTTAATCAAACAATCAGAGGCATTTGCGGTTCATTTTTTACCGATGGAACAGGCGACATTCATCCAACAATCAGGCAGTTTTAGCGGGAGTCACGTTAACAAATTTGACCTCGGTGGCATGGCTTTTGATCGCGGTCTGACCATTGATGCCCCGATACTACGGGATGCTTATGTCGCTTATGAGTGTCAGGTGATTGATGTGAATACATACGGGGATCACGATTGGTTTGTTGGTGATATCACGCAATTCTATCGTGACGATGACTTGTTTTTACCGAACGGATTGCCAAATGATTCGAAACTGACGATTCCGCTATACCTTGGGCGGTCGATGTATACGACGACTGGCGATCGCGTTGAGAAACGAGTCGACCGTGACGAAATGTGAGGGATGGCGATGATTGTCATGATCGACCACGACGATTCATTTACTTACAACATTGTCGACTATATGGCGCAAACGGGTGCGCGCGTTAAAGTTTTGCCCTATGATCAGGCGACGTTTGAAAACGTGTTAGCCCTTCAGCCTAAGATGGTTGTCTTATCCCCTGGTCCAGGCAACCCAAACGACGCACCAAAATCAGTAGCTTTATTACAAAAACTCGCTGGTCGCATTCCAGTGTTAGGCATTTGTTTAGGGTTTCAAATCGTCGTTCATGCGTTTGGTGGTCGGATCGGTCGAGCACGGATGCCGATGCACGGTAAACGTGAATGGATAAACCATGATGGCGACGGTATGTTTTCCGGGATCGATTCGCCGACACAGGTGACGCGATATCATTCATTAATAGCTGAAACTGAAGACATACCGTGTGATTTAAAGGTTACGAGTTGGACAGACGAAGGCGATGTGATGGGCGTTCGGCATAAACAGCACGCCATTGAAGCAGTGCAATTTCATCCTGAGGCGATTTTAACGACGCATGGCAAACAGATGATTCGAAATGCGATTCGAGACATGGCGCGGGGAGGTGCTCGTGTTGAATAAGACGCGTATGACATTCCATTTCAACCACCCGTGGCTTGAGCAATCAGCCTATGTATTTGAGGACCCTGTTGATGTTTTACAAGCTGACACGATTCATGACGTTCGTGACGTCTTAGACCGAGCAGAAGCTTACCAAAAGCAAGGGTATTACGTCGCGGGTTACGTCAGTTATGAAGCAGCTGAAGCATTTTATCCGCATTTGTCGTTTCATGAACTGGATGATGTACCATATTGCACATTTGCCGTCTTTAAAGAAGCAAAAGCTCCCGTGACGGCTAACCAACCCGACGCGTTTGTCGATGCTGATTTTCAACCTGATACGCCGAAACAAGCGTACTATCAGCGGATTCAAGCGATTCACGATTTAATCGCTCGTGGGGTGACATATCAAGTCAATTACACGATGCGCTTAATCGCTGAGTTGGCTGACGTCGATACAGGGCAATGGTACGAGCAGCTGCGCCAGTCTCAACGAGCGTCATTTACGGCTCACTTACAATTCGGCACATACGATATTATTTCCGTGTCACCTGAATTATTTTTTGCGTGGGACGGCGAGAAGATCGACACGCGACCGATGAAAGGGACGATTGGGCGCGGTCTCACGGTAGACCATGATGAAGCACTGAAACAACAATTAGCTTCATCTGAAAAAGATCAAGCAGAAAACGTGATGATCGTCGATTTGCTAAGAAATGACGTGACCCAAGTCGCGAAAACGGGCACGATCCGTGTGCCTGAGCTATTTACAGTTGAGACGTATCCGACGGTGCATCAAATGACGTCAACGGTCCAAGCCGAGACGAAAGCAGGCATGACGTTACGCGACATATTTGCTGCCCTTTTTCCGTGTGGCTCGATTACGGGCGCTCCGAAACAACGTACGATGGCTCACATTAACGAGTTAGAAACGAGTGCACGTGGTGTTTATTGTGGCGCGATCGGTATGTTGACCCCTGATAGGCAGGCAATCTTTAATGTGCCGATTAGAACCGTTGTCTGGGATCGCGACACAGGGCGAGCGGTGTACGGTGTTGGCGGTGGCGTCACTTGGGATTCATCAGCGGACGGGGAATATGAGGAAACGGTGGCGAAAGCACGCGTTTTACACCGAAAAGCACCCGATTTTCAGTTGTTAGAAACGATGCGTTTAAGTGATGGTGATATTTGGTTAGAAGACGAACACGTAAGCCGTTTACGCGCATCGGCCCATTATTTTCAAATCGAGGTGAGTGAGGCGACCGTTTTAGCGACGTTAAATGAAGTAAAACGAGAATCAGAAGGGTTGTATAAATTACGTTTGTTAGTCGATCAAAATGGTGCGGTCGATATTCAAAAAACACCGATTAGCGAATCACCGACTACGATGTCAGCGGTGTTGGCGGACAGCGCGATCGATTCACACAATCCTTTTTTGTACCATAAAACGACGCATCGCGATGTCTACACGTCATTAGCGAAACACGATGGCCGTGCTCATGACACGTTGTTGTGGAATGAATACGGTGACGTGACGGAATTTACAACAGGAAATGTTGCCTATCAACTGGGTGATGAATGGTACACACCACCTGTAACAGACGGCTTATTGCCGGGAACTTATCGTGATACATTAGTGGCGACAGGTGTTTTAAACGAACGATCGTTAAAACGACATGAGATTGATCACATTAACCAATTCGCCTACTTAAACAGTGTGCGCGGATGGGTGACGATCGATTTATTACATTAGGAGGCGAATAGCATGATAGATTTACGAAGCGATACCGTGACCAAACCGACACAGGCGATGCGTGAGGCGAGTTTTCACGCGGAAGTCGGTGACGATGTGTATGAAGAAGATCCGACTGTGACCTTATTAGAAGAGAAAGCAGCTGATATGTTAGGGAAAGAAGCGGCTTTATTTGTCACAAGCGGGGTGCAAGGCAATCAAATTGCGGTGTTAACGCACACGCAGCCTGGGCAAGAAATTTTGTTAGAAGAAGAAGCGCACGTTTTTTATTACGAGGGGGCTGCGATTTCGGCTTTTGCGGGTGTCCAACCACGTACGATTAATGGAATGCGAGGCGCCATGGCACCAGCCGATGTCGAAGCGGCCATTCGCCCTGAAGACGTGCATTTACCTGAAACGGGCCTTATTTTACTCGAAAACACCCACAACCGAGCAGGTGGGGCTGTCGTACCCCTCGAGACGATGAAGGCGACGTATGAACTCGCGCAAGCGCATGATATTCCAGTTCATTTAGACGGCGCACGTTTGTTTAATGCCGAGGCAGCATCAGGTGTGTCGGTGAAAACGTATGCTGAACAAGCTGATACGGTGCAAATTTGTTTATCGAAAGGGCTTGGCGCACCAGTTGGTTCGATTATTGCTGGGTCTAAAGCGTTTATTAAACAAGCGCGCAAATGGCGTAAACGATTAGGCGGTGGCTTGCGTCAAGTCGGTGTCATTGCGGCGCCAGCGATGATTGCTTTAACAGAGATGTCGAAACGGTTAGGCGACGATCACAATAACGCAGCAAAGTTAGCCAGAGGTGTAGAGGAAGCAGGCTTTGACCTCAAATATCCCGTTGAAACGAACATCGTCATTATGGATGTGGCGCGGGCAGGTATAAGTGGTGCTGAAATGATGGAACGTTTAGCAGACAATGGCATTAAAGCGGTTCAATTCGGCCCGACGCTCGTTCGGTTTGTCACTCATTATGACGTGAATGAACGGGATATCGACGACACGATCCAAGTGCTGAAAAATATCAAAAATATGCTATAATAGAATAAGAGATTTTTCGACACATTTAGAGGAGTGGACGGTATGGTCGATTCACGTATGTTTGAAGCCGTGTTAGGGTATCAACGTGCCTTGCAAAATAGCCCATTTAAAACGGATCAAAACAATCAATCGAATTCGTTGTTAAATGGTGATTCGTTTCAGCAGTTGCTAAGTGCTAATATGATGCCGAGTATGTCGAGTGGTAATCAGTTCAGTAACAGTTCGATGGCTGAGATGCTGATGCCGTTTGGGAGCTCTAGTTCGTCATCGAGTGGTGCAGGGTCTATGTTTAATATGATGATGCCGAACGCAATGTCTGGTAATACGTCTATGGCAGGTATGATGCCGAGTAGCCTTTTAAACGGCGATTTTATGACAGACATGTTTTCGTCCCAAACCGATCAGATTAAACAAGCGTTAGTCGATGCGAGTGGTGAAGATGTTTCGGTTGATGCGAGCGAGATCGGGTCATCTCAGTTTGATGACATTATTCAAAGCGTGGCAGATAAGTTTAACTTAGATCAGGATTTAATTAAATCGGTCATTAACGCCGAATCTAGTTTCAACCCATCTGCTGTCAGTGACGCTGGAGCGCAGGGACTTATGCAATTAATGCCTCAAACCGCTGAAGCCTTAGGGGTGACGAATCCGTTCGACGCCCAGCAAAACATTGAAGGCGGTGCGCGTTACTTACGCGATATGCTTAATCGGTACGACGGCAATTTAGAAAATGCTCTAGCTGCTTATAATGCTGGCCCAGGAAATGTTGATTACTATGGTGGCGTGCCTCCATTTGCTGAGACACAAAACTACGTGAATAAAATTTTAGGATAAGACAAAAGCCATCACCTAATGGGCAGGTGATGGCTTTTGTCTTACATTTGTTCAAGCGCTTGGTTCAAGTCTTCCCAAATATCTTCCCAAGCTTCTAGGCCACATGACATTCGAATTAGTGAATCGGTAATCCCCATATGTTGCCGGCTTTCTTCCGGTACGACCGAATGCGTCATTGTTGCTGGATGTTGGATGAGCGATTCCGCATCGCCTAAACTAACTGCTAATTTAATAAACGATAGTTTGTTTAAAAAGGCTTGAGCTTCCGCTTTGCCACCTTCTAATTCAAATGAAATCACGCCAGCACCGAGTTTCATTTGTTTTTGAGCAATGTGATAGTGTTCGTGGTCAGGATCGAACGGATAATAAACGCTTTTTACTTTCGGGTGCGCTTTTAGTTTAGCGACGATTTTTTCGGCGTTATCGGAATGGCGATCCATTCGTATTGGTAATGTTTTTAACCCACGTAGCAGTAACCATGCGTCAAATGGCGCCATAATGCCACCGATATCTTTTTGCGTCGTCATGGCCACTTCTGAAATAAATTCTTCCTTTCCAACGAGTAGTCCGCCGACGACATCGCCGTGGCCACCGATATACTTCGTGGCACTGTGCAGGACAATATCACAGCCTAAATCGATCGGGCGTTGTAAATACGGTGATGAAAACGTATTATCGACGACAACAGGAATGTCGTATTCTTTCGCCACACGAGCGACCATCTCAAGGTCAATCATTTTCATTGTTGGATTAATCGGCGTTTCGATATAAATGACGGTTGTATTGTCTTGAATCATTTGGCGCAAGACAGTTTCTGATTCCATAAAACTAAAATCGGATTGGATATTATATTTGTCTCGCATAATATCGAGTAGGCCAAATGTGCAACCGTAAATACCACGTGAGCATAAAATATGATCATTCGCTTTTGTTAAGGCGATGAGTGTGGCAGACACAGCAGCCATACCGGATGCAAAGGCGAGGCCTGCTTCAGCGTTTTCTAACTTGGCAATTCGTTCTTCGAGATGTTTCACAGTCGGGTTACCGAGTCGTGAATAAATAAATCCGCTATCCTCACCTGCAAAACGTGCTTCCCCTTGTTCAGCATTGGCGAACGTATACGTTGATGTTTGATAGATTGGCGTTGCTAGACTGTCATAATGATCCTTAGAATCATACGCATGATGGATTGCATCTGTTTCAAATCGATTCGTCATCGAAAAACTCCCCCTTATATATCCTTTTAGGTAAAGTATAACATAAAATATGAAAGCGCTTTCGATAATTTCGAGAAAAATTTCCTAAATTAAATATGAGCCGAAGTTTTTAAATAAGTGCTTTAATTTTTGAAATAAATGCACGATGTTTTGAAATAAATCGGCCGATTTATTTCAAAACTAAGGGGCCCAATTTAACTTATTGAATAAATCAGAGGGTTTATTTAATAAGTTAGAGCATTTTTCTAATGTAATACGACTTAAGTTCATCGTCTGCACAAACTTTTTGCATAAATTCTTGATAACTTAGTGATATAATGTGATGCGAAAATAGAATGCGGAGGGATGATTGTGCGAATTTGGTTCATTGCTATTATAGGTTTTTCGCTTTTAGTGGGTTGTACAAACGATGGTGCACATTCTCAGTTCACGAGAGAATTAGAAGGCGATCAGCTAACTCATGTTCATGGTATGGGTTATGAGGAAAAAAGTGGTCGATTGTTATTCGGAACTCACCATGGCCTTAGAATATATGAAGATGATACTTGGTATGAAACAACAGATAATATTCATGATTACATGGGATTTAGTGTGATTGATGAGGGGTTTTACACATCTGGTCATCCTAATTTACAATCCGATTTGCCTAATCCACTAGGAGTACAAAAAAGTAGTGATGGTGGCGAATCATTGAATGAGGTTGATTTCTTAGGTGAAACTGATTTCCATTATTTAGCTGCTGGATATGAAAGTCATGATATCTTTTTATATAATTCTGAAGCTAATTCAAAATTAGAAAAAGGTTTTTACTTAAGTGAGGATAATGGTGATACGTGGGAAGTGATTGAGGCTGAACAAGTTAAAGGGGAATTAGTCAAATTAGCCATTCACCCTACCGATAGTGAACAATTAGCGATTGCGACGACTCAAGGTATTTATTTATCTAAAGACCGAGGGGGTAGCTTCCGGCTCATCACTGATCAAGGACAAGGTATGAGTGTCCATTTTACACCTGATACGCTGTATTATGCAGCATATCAAGAAGGAGATGATGCATCACTTATCGCTTATGATCTAGATACGGGAGATATGGTGGCAAAATCTTTGCCTGATTTAGAAGGAGATGCCCCAAAATATATTGCGAGAAACCCTGATCAACCAGCTGAGTACGCGATTTATACGCATGTCAATGAAGCGGTTTATATAAGTCAAGATAACACGGAATCGTGGGAAAAACTGTCTGAAAGCGGACGTATTCAGTAAATGATGAAAAAGCTTTCGTTTCGAATTGGCATGCTGTTCTTTGTGTTAATTTTGATTATTGAATCGTTATTATTTGTGACACTCTATACGAATTTAGCGAACCAACAAGTTGATGAGGTCATGAGTAATTTATTAGCGCGTGGCAACACGCATCGCGATGTTTTAGAAGATCATTATGATCAATCAACGATAGAACATGTTGCTACTATGGAATCGTCATCTCAGTTTATCGTTGTGATTACAGACAACAATGGAGAGGTTATCGCCCGATCAAATGATTTAAATGAAGAACTCGAAGGACTGATTCAACAATCAATGAATCTGTCTGTTCGACAAGAAGGAGAAATGATCGAAGACGATTGGCGCCATGAAAACTACATTGCATCCAGCAGTCCAATAAACGTGGCGGACAACACAGAAGGCTATGTCATGATGTTTGCTGAGACAAGCAATGTTAAACAAGTTTTGTCGGAATTAGCAAATCAATTTAAATGGGCAAGTATATTGACTTTGATTCTAACGATTGTCACAATTTTGATTTTGTCTAAATTCATGACAACCCCGTTAATAAGGATTAAAGAAGCAACAGAACAAATTAATAAAGGCGAAAAGCAAATTCATTTAAATACATCGCGTCAAGATGAACTCGGGAGTTTAGCACGGTCCATTACCGACATGTCGAACGAGTTAGATCAATTAAAAAGCGAACGAAGTGAATTTTTATCTAACATATCACATGAACTTAGAACACCCTTAACATATATCAAAGGGTATGCTGATATTATTAATAGGCCCAATACTTCATTTGATGACCGAAAAAAATATAGCTTAATCATTAAAGAGGAATCAGAACAATTATCGATTTTGATTAAAAATTTATTTGATTTAGCAAAAGTCGATCAAAACAAATTTATGATTAACCAAGAATGGGTTTCGCTATGTGAACTTATACAAGATGTGATGGCTCGACTGACACCGGCTTTTAATGATAAACAGTTGACCGTCGAATCCGATTGCTCTGATGAGTTAATGGCTTATGTAGACCCACCACGTATTCGACAAGTTTTACTGAATATTTTAGATAATGCTAGAAAATTTTCGAATGAAGGTGGCAAGGTTTCGCTTAACGTTACCACTGAGGAAAATACGATTATAATCAAGATTGTTGATGAAGGTGAAGGTGTGCCAGTGGAAGAGTTGCCTTACGTATTTGACCGATTGTATCGAGTGGAAAAATCACGGTCACGTCTTAGTGGTGGATCGGGTGTTGGACTAACGATTACAAAGGAAATTATTGAGTCGCACGGTGGAACTATTGAAATGGATAGCGAACTTGGAAATGGAACGACGGTGACAGTGAGTTTGCCAAAGGGTGATTGAAATGAAGCGTGTATTAATCGTTGATGATGAACAGCGGATGCTCGATTTAATAGAAGTCTATTTGCAAACATACGAATATACTTGTTTTAAAGCGTTAAATGGATCCGAGGCGTTAAACTATTTAGATGAGGAATCGATTGATATTATTTTGTTAGATGTGATGATGCCTGATATAAGTGGCTTTGATTTATCTCAAAGGATCCGAACGATTTCAGACATCCCGATTATTATGCTAACAGCACGTGATGAACAAGAAGACATTCTTAAAGGATTCGATGTAGGGGCTGATGATTACATCACGAAACCATTTAATGATTTGGAGTTAGTGGCTAGAATGGAAGCGTTACTGAAGCGGACACAACCTCAAAACGTATTAAAAATGAACGGTTTAGTGTGGAATCATGAAACATATGAATTGTCATATAAAGGTGAGATCATTAAGCTAACGCGAAAAGAGTTTGAAATGATTGGATTACTTCTTAAACATCCGAATCAAGTATTTGAACGTGAACGATTAATTGATTTGATTTGGGGATTCAATTCAGACGTTGAAGGTCGAACGATTGATTCTCATGTTAGAAACATTCGCGATAAAATAAGACAAACAGATTTCCCAGTTGATCAACACCTTAAAACCGTATGGGGTGTCGGTTATAAATGGGAAAGGTGATGAGAGTGCAACCTAGGTTGATCTGAAAGTTAAAGAGGTGGCACTTAAGCGCCACCTTTTTAACTTTCAATTTTCTTTTTCAAGCGCTCATATTCCTCTTCTGTAATTTCCCCTTTAGCTAAGCGTGTTTTTAAAACGTCTAATGAGTCTTTGTTTTGGGTGGTTTGATTTTCATTTGAGCTCTTAAACATCCAAAGGAAAATGAGCACTATTAAGACAATGATAATTATCATAATTGAACCAAACATAAAGCTTCCGAAAAAATTGCCTCCCATCTGACCATTCATCATATGAAAAACTCCTTTCGATTTATTGAACAAAGGGAGAATAAACCCCTTTGTAGTCCACGATCGTCATCATGCCTAATTCTGCGTGGTTATTATCATGACAATGAAATAACCATTCTCCTTGATTATCTGCTTTGAAATAAATGGTGTAAGTGTCACCTGGTTTAACGTTAATTAAGTCTCTAAGGGCGGGTTGATTGAGTGCTTGACCGTTTTTGGATTGAACTTGAAAACGGTGACCGTGTAAATGCATAGGATGGTTGAATCGACCATTGTTTTCGATTGTTACTTTAACAATATCCCCTTCTTTTACTTCAATAGGTGGTGTTTCGGGATACTGTTGATTATTTATTTGAAAGACCATTCCTTGTCCCATATTCATTCCATGGTCTAGTGACATATTGTAGTTCACATCAACTGTTTCAGGTGTTTGTTGGAATATAAGGTTCTTGCTCCCGATAAGTGGCGTATTATCTTCAGAGTTGGTAGTAGTACTTGGTTTTGCAGAGCCGATATTCGCTTGATCAGGACTATTGACGACTGGAATCTCTAAGTTTGAACCGTTAGATAACGTGTTTGTGTTCGTTATAAACCACGGTTTAGATTGGTTGTTCGTGACTATTAAATCCACTCTTTCCCCGGGTGCAATCTCGACTTGATTACGATCTTGACCTGTGTCAATTGTGGTAGATGCGTCGCGTGCTATGACGTTCACTTTTCCTTCGTGAAACAATAACGTTTGAACTTGGTAGCCAGCATTAATGATTCTTATACGAGCTTGACCATCTTGTTCAATGACAACGGGTTCGATGCTACCACCTGTTTTTCCGTTGACAGAATACAGATCATATAACTGTTTCGTATCCGCTTCACCGTCACCCGACATACCACCCATCATCATATTAGGCATGCTGGTTAGTTGGTTTTGTCCGTCAATGTTCCATTCGTCTAAAATGAGCGTTTGATCGTTGTCATGTGTTGGTCCATCTCGTTCTTCAACGATTAATGAACCATACAATCCTTTATCAACTTGGTATGCACTATCCTGGTGCGAATGATACCAATAAGTACCTGGGTCATCAGCAACAAATTCATATGTGTAGCTTTCCCCTGGCTGCACAGCTTTTTGTGTTAAGTCTGGAACACCATCCATAACATTAGGGAGGACGACGCCGTGCCAGTGAATCGTAACAGGTTCGCTAAGCTCGTTTTTAAGCTTAACGCTTAAAACATCGCCTTCGGTCACACGTAAGGGCTCACCAGGAACTGTGCCATTATATGTCCATGCATTAACCTTATTGTTTTCATCTAGTTGCCATTGTTCTTCTTGTGCTATGAGTGTGTATTCCTTTTTATTTTTGTTTTCAAAATTTTGTTGCTCATATAGAGCTTCAATGTTGGTTTCGCCATTCGTTACACTCAAAGAGCCATTGTTTGGCGTCATGAACCATTGATAACTAGTATATGAAACAAGTAATAAAATAAAGATTAAACCAAATCCTATTATTTTTTTATACATGAAATGTTCCTCCTTTCTTCTATAACTAAAATAACCTAATGGTTTGCAGTTTTTGTGCAATTTTATCGTTGATTGTATGAAATATACAATGGCAGGTTATATTAATCGTGACATATGAAAAAGGAGGCATTAGAATGGGCGTATTATCAACATCCCCGACAAACATGGACGCATGTATTGAAGCGTGTCAAAAGTGTTTACGAGCTTGTGAGGAGTGTCTGACGGCTTGTTTGCAAGAGCCAGATGTTCAATCACGAATCAACTGTATTAGAACGTTGCACGATTGTGCAGAAATTTGTGGTCAAACAACACAATATATGGCGCGGAATAGTTCATTTTCGGTGACGCTTTGCGGCGTGTGCGCGCAAGTGTGTGAACAGTGTGCTGTTGAGTGTGAAAAAATGCAAGATGACCATTGTCAACAATGCGCACAAATTTGTCGTGAATGTGCTCAAGCATGCCGACAAATGGCAGGTTAATTTGAATGTCAAAAGGCGAAGAGCGTCAAAGGAGATGATCCGATGCGCCTTCGCCTTTTTTAAAATAAATTAACTCTATTGATCAACCGGTTTGTCGTAAAAACTTCACGCGTTCGTACGTGTATAAAATTAGCCCGATCCAAATGAGGATAAACGTCACAGCGTGAACAGTTGTAAATGGTTCGTTGTATAAGAAAACGCCAATCAATAGCATGAGCGTTGGCGCGAGGTATTGTAGAAAGCCAATCAACGATAATGGAATCCGTTTAGCCCCTTGTGCGAAAAGCAAAAGTGGGATGGCGGTCGCAATACCAGCGCCGATTAAAATAAGCGTCGTCCACCATGAACTGCCTAAAGCACCACCGCCAGTCGATTCAAGACTTGCGATATAAATAAAGGCAATCGGTGCGACAATCATCGTCTCAATCGCTAAGCCAAATATTGCGTTCAATTGCACGACTTTTTTCAATAAACCATAAATGCCGAACGTCATCGCCAGCGCTAACGCCGCCCAAGGGAATGACCCTAAATTAACCGTCATATAACTGACACCGATAAATGCCAGTGCGATCGCGACCCACTGAATACGACTAAAACGTTCTTTTAAGAAAATAAGGCCAAATAATATGCTGATTAACGGATTAATATAATAACCAAGACTCGCGTCGAGTACGTGATCTGAGTTAACTGCCCATATGTATGTCACCCAATTCAAACTAATCACGATCCCGGCTGCGCTAATCCCGAGTGCTGTTTTCATATTGGTAAAAAGTGATTTCACTTCGGCTACGAATAAGTGCCACCGTCGTATCAACACGATAAACATCACCATAAAGATCAACGACCAAAAAATACGGTGCGCTAAAATTTCCCATGCAGGGACGTGTTCGATTAATTTCCAATAAAGCGGCAGGAAGCCCCAAAGTAAATAAGCGAACGTCGCATAAAGGATTCCGATACGTTCTTCTGTCATGTTGTCACCCCTGACGACATCATTTTAACGCGTTAAGGCGTTCATGAAATTTTACGATACCCGAAACAATTTTGCAATAGATTTAAGGGAAATAATTTGTTGTTTTCGCCTCTTTTCGATACACTAAAAGTAGCAGACGATGAGGGGGTTTAGCATGAACATCAACATTACCGACGAAGCAGTGAACTGGTTTAAAAACGAAATGGATTTAGAAGAAGGCGATGCGATTCAGTTTTATCCGAAATACGGTGGTGACAGCCCATTCCAATCCGGCTTTTCGATTGGCATGGCGATTGGCAGTGCTAATGAACCACAGGTGACGACAGAAAAGCAAGGTATCTCTTTTCAAATTGACGAAAAAGACATTTGGTTTTTTGATGAAAAAGATTTATATGTTGGGTTAAAAGATGGCGAAGTCGCTTATTCTGATGAATCATTGAATTAAGAAAGGGAGATCACATGACGTGGACGCGAGAAGCAGCGTATGACGTGTTGAAAACGGTTTATACTGACGATGTCATGCAACAAGAGAAGCGGCGTGTATTCAAATTATTATACAATCAGCTGTACGAACGTCTAGATGATTTGGCGATTAATCAAGCCATTTCCGAACAAGCAGAAAAACAGTTATATTTGTTCAAAAACTTTACCTTTATGCCAGGGGATAATATTTTTCAATCGATGCGTTATATGTTTTTAATCGCACGTGGGGAAAAAGAAATCGACCGGAAAACGACACGCGACCATTTAGACCGGATTTATAAGGCCTTGTATCAACCGGCAGGACTCAAAAACCCGGTGATTCCGGATCATTTTTGGGAAACACCAATCGGCATAGCTTGTCGCATTGCAGAAGACGGTATCGAAGCCGTTTACCCTGTGTTAGACGAGTTAAATGAGACGAGCACTCCTTCATCGTAAGGGGTGTTTTTTTGTGGGATCAACTCATTAAAACTTAACTTTCGATGAATATCAAATAACATATTTGACTTTTATAACATACAGTTGCAGTTGTAGTATGATTATACATTCGATTAATGACGAAAAGGAGTTTCGATTATCATGAAATATAGTGTAACATTTTTACCGATGAACGATTTTATGCTGTTTATGTATCGTATTACGAATGCAGGGCGTGAGGAGGTTGATGACCGATTAAAGTCGATTATCCAAAATAACAACGTAGAAAAATGGTTGCGCGATGTTAACGCCACACTTCCGCAAGCGACGATTGATGAGTTGAGAGTGTTTTTCCAAGAAGATAGTAGAATCGCATTGTCGATTATGCCTGAGTTGTATCAACGGGATGCTCTCACGTCTGTTGACCAGTTAATTGATGCTATTAACGAACTCGATGAACATGCGATTCGATACGCGATTACGACGCCAGGATTTATTGGTGAGGGACTAGAATTTGAAACACATGAAAAGCGAATTCAACAATTGGCCGTGCCCGAGTCAGAAAAATGGAAATTGCTTTATTTTGTGGACCATATAGACGAATTAAAAAGACGACTAACGGCTCTGTTCCACGACGTATGGACCTATTATGCCCCCCATCAAGCGTTAATCAATGAAGCAGGTAATGAGGCAAAGCAAACGTTTCAAAAGGAAGAATACCGGCAATTTGCGACTGAATTAGCTGAAGAATATGTGAACGAAGGTGGCGATAAATCGTTAGTCGTGATGCCGTCTTATAGTTCTAATTTAGGTTTCAGCGTGATGGAACAAGACAACGTCGTTTTATTAACAGTTGGTATGCAAAGATATCACGTGATTCGCAAGTTCCATGACGATAAAGAAGTGTTGGAGTTATTAAAAATATTAACGGATGAGAGACGTTTTCAAATGCTTCGGCTACTCAAAAAACGTCCTCATTATGGCTATGAAATCGCACAAGCATTAGGCGTTTCCAATTCAACGGTCTCGCACCATTTATCGTTATTACTCAATCTAGGCTTTGTTAAATCAGACCGTGATGAAAATAAAGTGTATTACACGTTGAATCAGGCGGAATTGCGTCAAGTGGTAGAAGCATTAAATCAATTATTTTTAGGTGACGAATAAGGAGATAGGGACATGAGTGACCAACATGCTGTTTCGTTAATGCGCAATAAGTTGTTCATTCTTTTTTCTTAACGTTATTAGCCTCAACATTAAGTGTTTCGTTTTATTTATTTACGGTGAACTGGTATGTCGTCGATGAATTGCAGCTAGAAGCGAAACTTGGCCTCGTGTTTTTTGCCAGTTCCATGCCCCGTCTACTGTTTATGTTAATAGGTGGGGCGATTGCCGATCGGGTTAATAAAGCGACCATTATGCTGTTATCGGATTTAACGAAAGGACTTCTGCTCATAGCTGTGGTTGCTTTGTTGTTTGTTGATTTATTTTCGATTGCCGTATTAATTGGATTGTCGTTTGTGTTCGGGTTGTTGGATGCATTTTTCTGGCCAGCAAGTTCGTCATTGATGCCGAGTTTAGTCGACCGCGACCAATTAACGCGTGCTAATTCGATTGTTCAAACGACGCAACGTGCCTCGACGATTGTAGGGCCATTGTTGGCAGGGCTTATTATTGGTATTGGATCATATGAAATCATGTTTGCGTGCGTCAGTGTTATGCTTCTGTTAGCCGCAGGGGTTGATATCATCATTCGGAAGCATGTTACCATTCATGATGGCCAAACGGATGAGAGAGCATCTATATGGCACAATATTAAAGATGGTTTTCGTTATTTAAAGCAGTCACCGTTTATGATTGCGCTTATGTTGTCATCGGTTGCGTTGAATTTGTTTTTGAGTGGCCCGATGCAAGTCGGTTTACCTATTTTCGCTCATGATATCTTAGATGGCGACGAATTCACGTATAGCTTGTTAAGTGGCACTTTAGGCGTTGGAACGCTACTGAGGGCTTTGTTAATCGGATTTTTAAATGTAAACCGGAAACGAGGAATCGTAGCGTTAATTGGTCTGATGAGTCTTGGCGTATTTATGGTGTCCTTTAGCTTAACGACGGTTTTAATCGTGAGCTTGATTTTTATTAGTTTGATCGGTTTCGTGATATCAATCATTGACGTTCCGATTATTTCGGCGATTCAAGCGAATACGGAGTCGCAATATATTGGGCGTATCATGAGCTTAATGTCCTTTGCGTCAATGGGGCTTATTCCTGTCTCCTATTTGCTAACATCACTCATGATTTCAATCGGATTTGCTATTGATACGATATTATTGTTAAGCTCAATATGTCTCATTGTCGTTGGAATCTGTGTATTGTTATTTGCAAGATCAATTCGTACAGTTGACTAATCCTCTCGTAACGTTTAAAGCTATACAGATAACGGGAACTGATATATAATGACTAAGGTAGGAAATTTATCGAAAAGAAATGGAGCGTTTTTATGCAAGAGCAAAAAGATATTCGTAACATCGCCATTATCGCGCACGTCGACCATGGTAAGACAACATTAGTGGACCAAATGTTGCACTATTCTGGCACGTTTCGTGATAATGAGAACATTGATGAGCGTGCGATGGATACGGATGATTTAGAAAAAGAGCGAGGCATTACGATTCTCGCTAAAAATACCGCGATTAATTACGGTGATACGCGGGTTAATATTTTAGATACACCGGGTCACGCTGACTTCGGCGGTGAAGTTGAGCGAATTATGACTATGGTAGACGGCGTTATGCTCGTCGTCGATGCTTACGAAGGGTGCATGCCACAGACGCGTTTCGTACTCAAGAAAGCATTAGAACAAAACTTGAAGCCAATGGTCGTACTCAATAAAATTGACCGCCCGAGTGCTCGTCCTGAAGAAGTCGTTGATGAAGTATTAGACTTATTTATTGAATTAGGCGCAGACGATGAACAACTTGAATTCCCAGTTGCCTATGCATCAGCCATTCAAGGGACGTCTGGCTATGAACCAGATGACCAAAAGGAAACAATGGAGCCGGTGTTTGAAACGATTTTAGATTATATTCCAGCACCGAAACCACTTGCGGATGAACCGTTACAGTTCCAAGTGACACTACTTGATTATAACGATTTCGTCGGACGTATTGGTGTTGGCCGTGTTTACCGTGGTCGCATGAAAGTCGGCGATCAAGTCGCGCTCATGAAGAAAGACGGTTCTGTGAAAAATCAGCGTATCAATAAATTATTCGGTTTTATTGGCTTAAAACGAATTGAAATTGAAGAAGCTGAAGCGGGTGACATTGTCGCGATCGCAGGACTCGAAGACATTAACGTCGGTGAAACGGTGTGTGATGTGAATCATCACGATCAATTGCCAATTCTTCGTATTGATGAGCCAACACTGCAAATGAAGTTTGTCACGAACAATAGCCCATTTGCAGGTAAAGAAGGTAAGCATGTCACGTCCCGTAAAATCGAGGAGCGTTTATTAACACAACTTGAAACAGACGTCAGTTTACGTGTTGAAGAGACAGAATCACCAGATGCTTGGATTGTATCTGGTCGTGGTGAGCTTCACTTATCAATTTTAATCGAAAACATGCGCCGTGAAGGTTACGAATTACAAATTTCAAAACCACAAGTCATCATTCAAGAAATTGACGGTGTGAAATGTGAACCTTATGAGCACGTGCAAGTCGACGTACCTGAAGATTATACCGGACCTGTTATGGAATCACTTGGTGCACGTAAAGGTGAAATGGTCGATATGATTAACCAAGGTAATGGCCAAGTTCGAATCGAATTTAAAGTGCCATCTCGTGGTTTAATCGGTTACTCAACGGAATTCATGTCCCAAACACGTGGTTATGGTATCCTGAACCATTCTTTCGATTCTTACGAGCCTCTTGCTCAAGGGTCAGTTGGTGGTCGTCGTCAAGGTGTGCTTGTCTCACAAGAAAAAGGAAAAGCAACACCATACAGTATTATGAACTTAGAAGACCGTGGAACGATTTTCGTTGAACCAAACACAGAAGTTTACGAAGGTATGATTGTCGGTGAGCATAATCGCGATAATGATTTAACCGTCAATATAACGAAAGCAAAAGAACTGACCAACGTTCGTTCAGCAACGAAGGACAATACAGTTACGCTAAAAGGTACTCGTAAATTAACGTTAGAAGAAGCGATTGAGTATTTAGATGATGATGAATACTGCGAAGTCACACCAGAATCGATTCGCTTACGCAAGAAGATCTTGCATAAAGGTGAACGTGAACGTGAAGAGAAACGTAAAACAGGGAAATAGAAGTTAAGTATAAAGCATCGATGAGGACTCATTTTATTGAGTTCACATCGATGCTTATTTATTGTGGTGCATATGCACGAAGATTCTTTGTTTTGGTGGTATAAAACAAGGATAACAAATAGGGAGTTTGCGTGCTTTTTGTTTCATCAAAACGCTTAGTTGGTGTTAGGTGAGGAGCTTAGGTGGTGACGCCTGGTCGACTAAAAGCGGTCACGTCCTGCGCCTGCGAGTACTCGGCGCAGAATTAGTCAAGGAAGCTTATGAAATCAGCTTTTGTGACCAACGTCGACATTAGACCGTCCGGGTCGTCACGGGAACAGCACGCGTCTCGAGACCCCACAGGCCATGCTTTTCGGCCGAGGGATGCACCTGCGTCTTCTCGTAACGCTTCGAAGCAGGCTTCCTCGGTGCAAGTAGCAGAGAAGCTTATTCGATGTAGTTGCCTGGCTCGAGCCGTGCCCCTGCATAGAAAACACTGCGAAAAAACGAACGTAGTGAGATTGAGCAGATGTTGCACTTGTGCCCTATAGGTGCAAGCATCCACCGTAAGCGGATCGCCTGACGCCAACGGCCGCCATCAAACCCTCACGTTGAATTGTGTCTCTACCCCAACAAATATTGTAGAGCCAATATTTTGAGCCAAAAAAAGAGGCTGGGACAAAACCCAGTGATTGAAATGAAAAATCGTGGAAGACATCAATTTTGATGTCTTCCACGATTTTTTTATGTTTTTTAACATTTTAGATAAACAAAAAGGATCCCCTTTGATAGAATTAAAGTACCAGCAATAACCCCAAAGGAGGATCCTTATGTTTAAACATTATAACATGAATCAAGTCGTTTTGCCTTTAGATTTAGAAATAAAATTAGATCAAGATGATATTGCTTTCGCTGTGAATAATTTAGTCGAACAAATCCCAGAAGAAGCATACGCCAGCTTCTCTCATGATACGGGATGCCCCGCTTATCACCCTAAAATGATGATGAAAATTATCTTATGTGCCTACACCCAATCGATTTTCTCAGGAAGAAAAATTGAAGCATTGCTTAAAGACAGCATTAGAATGATGTGGTTGGCGCAAGGTTATGAGCCGAGTTATCGAACGATTAACCGTTTTCGCGTTCAGCCTCAAGTTCAAGAATTACTACGTCAATGTTTTGTCCAATTCCGTTGTCAGCTTGTTGAACAAAACATGATTGAAGAAGAAGCCATTTTCATTGACGGAACTAAGATTGAAGCCAACGCGAATAAATTTACGTTCGTTTGGCGTAAATCCACTGAAAATTACAGTAAGCAGTTAGTTGAGAAATCTCACACCATGTACAACGAGCTACTAGAAAATGAAATCATACCTGGAATCGAACGTGAAAGTTCGGATGAACTTACGACTAAAGAACTTCAATCTATCGCGCAGCAGTTAGAAGAGCAAGTCAATGATTACGATCAAAAAATTAACGAGAGTGATCAAGGGTCTGAACGAAAACAACTTCGATCAGAGCGTAAACAACCTAAACAATACCTTAAACAATTTAAGAACTTCGTTAAACGCAAGGAAAAATATCAAAAGGATATTGAGATATTAGGAGAACGTAATAGCTATTCCAAAACAGACCATGATGCGACGTTTATGCGGATGAAAGATGACTACATGATGAATGGGCAACTTAAACCAGGTTATAATATTCAACTGGCGACTGAAGGACAATTCGCGCTTGCGTATGATGTGTTCCCTAACCCTACAGATACACGTACATTACGTCCTTTCTTAGACCTTATTGAAAACTATTATTTCACTCTACCTGAATACATTGTCGCTGATGCAGGATACGGAAGTGAACAGAATTACGCTGATGTCATTGAAAATCGATTACGCACTCCCCTTATTACCTATAATCAATATCGGAAAGAGAAAACAAGAAAGTACAAACATGATCCGTTCAATTTTTATAACTGGGATTACGATGAAGAACAAGATGCGTTCACTTGTCCAAATAATAAACAATTAACGTACCGTTATAATTCACATCGAACCGATCGAGATGGGTTCACAAGAACCTTTAAAGTTTATGAATGCGAGGATTGTACAGGGTGTCCTCTACGTTCATCATGTACTAAAGCTAAAGAAGGCAATCATCGTCGGATTTTCTATAATCAAAAATGGGAAGAACAAAAAGCATATACGAGAGAAAAGCTTTCGGATGAAAAAACTGGTGAACTGTATGGGAAGCGAAAGATTGATGTTGAACCAGTTTTTGGATTTCTGAAGGCTAATTTGTGTTTCTCTCGCATGTCCGTCAGGGGCAAAGAGAAGGTGAAAAATGAATTAGGGTTTGCCTTCATGGCAGTGAACTTAAGAAAGTTCACTGCCATGAACACCCCAACAAGCTTAAAATATGATGATTCAAGCAAGAAAAAGGCACCAAACCATATATTTTTTATGGTTGGTGCCTTTTTTACGTTATTTTTAGCTAGTTATGTCCCAGCCTCTTTTTATGAAGTTGATGAATTAGTTAGTAATTTCAACGTTCTTAAGCTGATGGATACCTAATGGGTCAACTGAGTAGTTTTCTACATTCTCGCCGACACCTTTAAGGTGGTCAGAGTGGTGAATGTAAACCATTGGTGCTAAATCAGCTAGAAGTTCTTGTGCTTCTGAGTAAATTTCAGCACGTGCTTCTTGGTCTGTTTCGCGACGACCTTCGTCTAGTAGTTGGTCAAGTTCTTCATTTTCGATGAATGAACGGTTACCTGTTGAACCAACTGCGCTTGAGTGGAATAGAGCGTATAGACCATAGTCAGCGTCAGCTGTAACAGTAGACCAACCTAGCACGAACATGTCGTGCTCACCATTCGCTGTACGCTCTAAGTAAGTACCCCATTCAAGTTCTTCAATTTCAACATCGATGTTGTACTCACTTAATTTGTCTTGTACGTAAACAGCTGTTTCAACACGAGATTCGTTGTCGTTTGTCCAAAGTGTTGTTTCGAAACCGTCTTCATAACCAGCTTCGTTTAGCAATTGTTGCGCACGGTCTGGTTCAAATCCTAAACCTTCAACGCTATCGTCATAACCGAATACGCCAGGCGCTAGTGGACCAGTCGCAACTGTACCATTACCTTGGTAAATACCTTCGATAATCTCTTCTTGGTTAATCGCTAAGTTAATTGCTTGACGAACTTTCTTGTTATCAAATGGTTCTTTTTGCATGTTAAAGCCGATATAAGAAAGGCTTACTGATGGTACTTGTTCGACACGAATACCTTCTGTACTTTCAACACCAGCTTTTTGTGTTGGTGTGATATCCGCAACATGTGAATCACCAGTTTCTAGCTCAGCCATACGAGCACCAGGTTCTGGAACAACTTTGAATGTAACGCTATCAAGTGTTGCATTGTCGCCCCAGTAATCTTCATAACGAGTTAGTGTTGTAGATTCACCAGACGTACGTGAATCGAATTGGTAATAACCTGTACCGTAAGGATTTTCTTGTACGTGTGTACCTACGAATTCAGTGATTTGACTTGAAACGTCTTCAAACTCACTGCCGCCTTCAGCACGTAGTTCATAATATTCCTCAACTGACATGTCTAGTTCAGCTTCAGATAGTGCGTTTTCGTAGTCAGCTGTAATAACTTCTTCACTGATCATACCACCAGCATCGTGTGCTAAGTGTGAAAGAAGTGGTGCGAATGGATACTCAGTTGTGATGTGAACTTCATAGTCCCCTTCAACTGATACGTCTGTAATCATTTCATAAAGGAAAGTACGTGGTGACGCCATTGCTGGGTCAAGTACACGCTCAAGGTTTGCTTTTACAGCTGATGCTGTAAATTCAGTACCGTCATGGAACATAACGCCTTCACGTAGTGTGAATGCCCAAGTTGTGTCGTCAACTTGTTCCCAATCTGTTGCAAGACCTTCTACGATTTCCATGTCGTTATTTTGTTTTACTAATGTTTCGTAAATGTTACTACGAACGTTACTAGATGGAACGTCATTGTTACCGTGTGGGTCTAGTGAAACAATGTCTGCTGCCATTGCAATTTCTAAGTTGTTACCGTCTGATCCGGAAGCTTCTTCACCATCACTGCTTCCTTCATCACTGTTTTCGTCGTCACTACCTTCGCCTTCATTGTTCTGCTCTTCGCCAGAACCTTCATCGCCAGATCCGCCTTCATCGTCGGAACTGCCGCCAGCACAAGCTGCTAAGAATAATGATAGAACGAGCATCGCAGCGACAAGCCAAAGTGTTTTGTTTGACTTCATGCTTGTGTTACCCCCTTGAAAATATTTATTAGTTGAGACGTACCTAAAAAAATAGGTGTGCTCACAAACATAATATAAACCATTTTCAAACTATTAGCAAGGTTGAATTTAGTCTAAAATGTTATTTCACATACAATAAGAAGTATAATTATAGTGTAATAAATGGGATTTTTGAATAAAATCGTTGTTGTAATACAATTCTGAATAGACTTAATTCAAGATTAATTGTTGTAATGTTGAAAATCAACGTTTATGATAAATGAAGTAACTAGACTCGCCAACATTCCATTTTTCATTGACTAGCACAAGGGAAGCGCTTACAAAACGGCTGTAATCGTTTTAGTTTTATTTTTTGAAAATTGTTTAATTTAAAAAAGGGGGTAACTATAGTGTCAAATCAACAAGCAGAGGCAGCGACGACACAACCAAAAGTTGAAAATCCACGCGTTAAAGCGATTAAAGACTTTTACCGTCGTCTAAAGAAAAACGTACCTGCCTTAATCGGATTTTACACGATTTTGTTTTTAGTCATTTTTGCATTTGTCGGACCATGGATATTACAAACTGATCCAACAGAAACAGATGTTATTAACAAGTTTGCTGGACCATCAGCTGAGCATTGGTTCGGGACTGATCATTTAGGACGAGATATTTTCACCCGAATTGTTCATGGTATGAAGTTAACATTGGGCATTGGTTTTGCATCAGTGTTTATGGGAGCTGCCATGGGTATTCCTATTGGTATCATTGCTGGTTATTATGGCGGTAAAATTGACGCCGTTATTATGCGTTTAATTGATATTTTACTCGCATTCCCTGGTATTCTATTAGCGCTAGCCATTGTCAGTATTTTAGGTGGTAACTTAATCAACGTAACGATTGCCGTTGCGATTTATGCTGTTCCAGGATTTGCGCGTATTATTCGTGGTTCTACTCTCGCAGCGAAAAACCTTGAATATGTGGATGCGATTAAAGCGCTAGGTGCTGGAGATGGACGAATTATTTTCAAGCATATCCTTCCTAACGTTTTATCACCTGTTATCGTTAATGCGACACTCTACATTGCAACAGCGATTTTAACAGCAGCGGGTCTATCATTCTTAGGTATGGGTGCGCAACCGCCTCGTCCAGAATGGGGTGCTATGTTAAATGATGGACGCAGTTACATGCGTAACGCAGGGCATATTGCGTTCTTCCCAGGTATGGCCATTGTTATTGTTGTGTTAGCATTTAATATTTTTGGTGACGGTTTACGTGACGCGTTAGACCCGAAAATGAAAAAATAGGAAAGAGGTGCAAACAAGATGACTGTATATATAATTCGTCGAGTGTTGCAGCTGATTCCGGTATTACTCGGTGTATCAATCTTAGTGTTCTCGTTAATGCACCTAACACCGGGTAACCCGGCTCAGTTGATGGCTGGTGAAAACGCACCACCTGAAACAATCGAACAAATAGAAGAAAGTCTAGGGTTAAATGATCCACTCCCTGTTCAATATTGGGATTATATTTCTGGTGTCGTTCAAGGTGATTTAGGGACATCAATGCGTTATAACACACCAGTTGCGGAAGAAGTGTTCCCACGCTTCATGATCACATTAGAATTGTCGATCTATTCAACGATTCTGAGTATTTTTATGGGACTAATAGCAGGTATCGTTTCTGCAGTCCGTCAATATTCCGTTGCGGACATTACGATTATGATCGTTGCATTATTCGGACTGTCGATGCCGAACTTCTGGTTAGGTTTAATGTTAATTCAATGGTTCGCCGTTAATCTCGGTTGGTTCCCGCCAACAGGTTGGGAAGGGGCTTCGAGCATTGTCTTACCAGTTATTTCACTCGGTACAGCCGGTGCCGCAATCATTGCACGTATGACGCGTTCGAGTATGTTGGATGTTATTTCACAAGATTATATCCGAACAGCTCGCGCGAAAGGTGTTAAGCAACGTGTTATTATATATAAACACGCTCTTAAAAACGCCCTCATTCCAGTTGTTACTGTAGCTGGTTTACAGTTCGGTGCGTTATTAGCAGGTGCTGTTTTAACCGAATCTGTTTTTGCGATTAACGGTATGGGACGTTTACTAGTTGATTCGATCACACAACGTGACTTCCCAGTTGTACAAGCATGTATTCTAATCATTGCCGTCGTATTCGTACTCGTAAACTTAGTTGTCGATATTTCATACAAATTCCTTAACAAGCGAATTGACCTTAACGATTAATGAAAGAAAGCGAGGTGTTACAACATGAGTCAAGAAACGATTTTAGAAGTAAAAGATTTGAGAACGTCCTTCTTCGTTGAAGGAAATGAAGTCAAAGCCGTCGATGGTGTGACATTTGACGTTCCTAAAGGTAAAACATTAGGAATCGTAGGTGAATCAGGTTCAGGTAAAAGTATTAGTGCGTTATCGATTCTGCAACTGATTGATTCGCCAGGTAAAATCGTCGGAGGCGAGATTAATTTTAAAGGTGATAATTTACTAAAATATAATGATAATCAAATGCGTAAAATACGTGGTAACCAAATTTCGATGATCTTCCAAGAGCCGATGACATCATTAAACCCGGTTTATACAGTCGGACAGCAGCTACGTGAAGCGCTTAAGATTCACCGTGGTTTAGGTAAGGAAGCAGGGACTGAGAAAGCTGTTGAATTACTTGAACTTGTAGGTATCCCATCACCTCGTAGCCGTGTGACACAATATCCATTTGAATTATCAGGTGGTATGCGTCAACGTGTCATGATTGCGATGGCGCTTGCGTGTGACCCGGAATTATTGGTTGCAGACGAACCAACGACCGCATTAGACGTAACCATTCAAGCACAGATTTTAGAGCTTTTAAAAGAACTGCAAGATGAGTTTCATATGTCGATTATTATGATTACCCACGATTTAGGCGTTGTAGCAGAAACGTGTGATTACGTGGCTGTTATGTACTGCGGTAAAGTTGTGGAGTATGCAGACGTTAATACACTATTTAAAAATCCAAGACATCCATACACGGTTGGCTTGTTAAATTCATTGCCACGTAGTGATGTCGACCAAGAAGAATTAGAGCCTATCAAAGGGACAGTGCCAGCACCACATGAGATGCCTAAAGGGTGTCGATTTGCGCCACGTTGCCCATTCGCAACGGACTTATGTCATGAAAAACTTCCGGCCTTAGAAGATATTGGCGAGGAAGAACAAATTCGTTGCTGGATTTATACCGATGAATGGGACGGCGATCCGGAGGTGAAAGTATATGAGCCAGAACAAAGAACTTCTGAAGATTAAAAACTTAAAACAATACTTCCCGATCAAAGGTGGTGTGTTCGGCCGTACAGTGAATCACGTTAAAGCGGTCGACGACATTTCCTTTACGATCTATGAAGGTGAAACAGTTAGTCTTGTTGGAGAGTCTGGTTGTGGTAAATCAACGACTGGACGTGCGATTTTACGTTTAGATGACCCGACAGCTGGTGAGGTAGAGTTCGATAATACAGACTTATTATCGCTTAACAAAAAAGAAATGCGTCAAATGCGTAAAGACTTACAAATTATTTTCCAAGACCCTTACGCATCACTTAATCCCCGTATGACCGTTCGCCAATCGTTGAACGAAGCGATGGAAATTCAAAACGTGGTACCGCAAGACCAGCGTAATGATCGGATCGCCGAGTTAATGGAAACAGTCGGACTGCAGCCGCACCAGGCAGACCGTTTCCCACACGAATTCTCAGGTGGTCAACGTCAGCGTATCGGTATTGCTCGTGCGCTATCGGTTAATCCGAAGTTAATCGTTTGCGACGAAGCGGTATCTGCCTTAGACGTGTCGATTCAAGCGCAAGTATTAAACTTGCTTAAGAAATTCCAAGAAGAGATGAATTTAACGTATTTATTCATCGCGCACGACTTAGGTGTTGTACGCCACATTTCTGACCGAATCATCGTGATGTATCTCGGTAAGATTGTGGAGATGGGTGATACGAAGTCGATTTTCGAAAACCCTCAACACCCGTATACGAAAGCATTGTTATCAGCGATTCCAGTACCGGATCCAGAGAAGAAAATCGATCGTATTTTCTTACAAGGTGATGTGCCTTCACCAATGGATCCACCACAAGGTTGCCGCTTCCATACGCGGTGCCCGTTCGCGACAGAAAAATGTGCTCAAGAAGCGCCTGAACTACGCGAAGAAGATTACATGGAAAATGGCCACGTAGCTGCGTGCCATTACATGAAAGATATCGAAACAGGCGCGCACCAACCAACAAAAGATACAACAAGTGTACGTGCTTAAATAATTAAGAGCAGGAAATAATACTTTCCTGCTCTTATTTTTATGTTTTTACTTGTGACAGTTTGTCAATTTAAGTGCAACAGTTCTTCTTGAAAAGCTTCGTGTGTCGATTTCCAATTCAAACATTTTCTTGGTCTATGATTGATTAAGTCCAGAGCTTTGTCTAAATCTGAATCATCAATCTTAGCTAAATCCGTTTTCTTAGGGAAAAA